>JANNYA010000138.1:0-11254 GCA_031409855.1 Rhodanobacteraceae bacterium
TGCCATTAAAACTGACGGATCGTCATCCCCGAATGTTTTAGTCGGGGATCCAGCCTGTACCTGCGCAAAGTACAGCGAATTGCAATGGTGCAACGCCAGAACAAGCTCCCTGGATTCCCGCCAAAAGCACGCGGGAATGACTAACTCAGTGCGCCGTTGCCCCATTAATATCGAATCAGCGAAAACTACCGAGATTCCCCTTCAGTTTGAATCGCACCGAACTCGGATCGCCGAATTGCATTCGGCATAGACGATTTGATGGAGCCGATGCCGAGTACAACTCGGCGATCCCGAAAGGCAATGTCAAATCAACTTAATTTCGCGCAGGCGTTCCAGCAAATATTCATGCGCGGTGATCGGTGTTGGATAGCGGTTGGGGCGCTCGGGCGTGATGCAACTCGGCAGCGTTTCGATTAAATAATCTGGGTTTGGATGCAGGAAAAATGGAATCGAATAGCGTGGTTGGCGGCGCTTTTCACCTTCAGGGTTGATCACGCGATGCGTGGTTGAGGGCAACACATGATTGGTCAATCGCTGCAGCATATCGCCGATATTGACCACAATCGTGTCACCCGCCGCACCTTTGGGCGTCGTCACTGGCAGCCAAGAACCATCGCGCCGCAAAAGCTGCAATCCTTCGGCAGACGATCCGATCAATAAAGTGATGAAGTTGATGTCTTCGTGTTGACCCGCGCGTACGCTGGAAGTGTTGCCTTCATTGATCGGCGGATAGTGAATCGGGCGCAGAATCGAATTACCCAAATCGACTTTGTCCTCAAAAAACGTTTCTGGCAGGTCCAAATACAGCGCAATCGCAAGCAGCATTTGCCGGCCAAGTTGATCCAAAGCCTCAAACAAGCCGTAGCTCACTTTTTCAAAGTCAGCAATTTCGCTCGGCCACAAATTCGCGGGCATGAGCTCGCAAAAGCGATGGCCAGTCGGTAAATTTCGGCCTACATGCCAAAATTCCTTTAAATCTGGGAATTTCGAGTCCTTCGCGGTTTCGATACCAAAGCCAGTGTAGCCACGGGCGCCGCCCATGCCTTTAAGGTGGTAGCGTTGTTTTATCTCAGTCTGCAGCGCGAAAAATCGCTCAAATGTGGCGTAGGCGGCATCAATTAATTCAGCCGATATGCCGTGGTGCGTGATCGCGACAAAACCAAATTCAGCATAGCCAGCACCTAGTTCACTTACAAAATTGGCCCGATCTGAATGTAGGCGGCGAAAGTCGAGCGTCGCAATCGTTGCGGCTTCGGTAGCTGTTGTGGCGTCCATTAAATAGTTCTCCGAGTGTTATTTGCGTTGTGGTGGGGCTAAATTTAGGTAACCTTCGCGCATCCCCATTCTAGACGCAAGTCCATGCCGCGACATTTGAAATTTGCGAGTAATAGGGCGCGGAGTGCCACGCAAAGTGTGTTGGCAAGCGGGTGCCGTCGATGAATTTTTGGCAACTCGCGAGTGATGTCGTTTTTCGCCTGTTTCGGCGCTTCGAAACGATCGGTGCTGGCCTGCACCGGCGTCGGGGCCGATATCTCGTGGTTGCGTTTCCAATGCTTTGGCTGAGTTTATTTTTTTTGGCGCCTTTGCTGATTGTGCTGAAGATTAGTTTTGCTGAGCCTGAACTTGCGCAGCCGCCGTATACACCATTGGTGCAGTTAGCGGGGGAGGGCGAATATAAAACCACAATAACTTTAAGTACCGAAAGTTACGCTTTGATCAAAGACGACGATTTATATCGCGCCGCATTTTTTAATTCGATTAAAACGGCAGCAATTTCAACGATATTTGCTTTGTTGATTGGTTTTCCAATGGCCTATGCAATTGCACGCGCCCGGCCGGATAGGCGAATAATTTTGCTGATGCTGGTGGTATTGCCGTTTTGGACTTCGTCACTTTTAAGAACATACGCTTGGCTTGGAATGCTCAAAGATTCCGGTATTATCAATAATACTTTGATCAGTATCGGTCTAATCAATGAGCCTTTGCATATTTTAAACACCGATTGGGCGGTTTATTTAGGCATCGTCTATGGCTATTTGCCATTTATGGTGCTGCCGCTTGTTGCTACATTAGTCAAAATGGATTTGACTTTGCTTGAGGCGGCCGCAGATTTAGGCTGTAGGCCGCTGAAGGCATTTTTCAAAGTGACGTTGCCGTTAGCGATGCCGGGAATTGTCGCTGGCTCCATGTTGGTTTTTATCCCAAGCTTAGGTGAATTCGTCATTCCCGATATTTTGGGTGGGCCGGATAGTTTAATGATTGGGCGGGTTATTTGGAATGAGTTTTTTACCAATACTCAATGGCCACTGGCGTCAGCAATCGCGATTACCATGCTGTTGCTCATTGTTTTGCCGCTGCTTATTTTTGAGTATGTGCAAAATACCTATTTCTCTGGAAAGAGGCGCGCCTAGGTGAAGAATAACTGGTTTTTTAAAAATTGGTTTTTATTGGCGTGCTTGGGTTTCGGCTATGCTTTTTTATATTTGCCGATTGTTTGGTTGATTCTATATTCGTTTAATTCAAATAAAATGATGTCAGTTTGGGGTGGGTTTTCGACGCGTTGGTACGGTGAATTGCTGACTAATGAGCCCTTAATGAGTGCTGCGAAAAATTCGTTAATCGTGGCGAGCTTGTCGGCCACGTTGGCGGTCATTGTAGGTACGCTAGCTGGGCTGGCACTGACGCGTTTGGGCCGATTTCGCGGCCGCACGCTGTTGGCGGCGTTGACGTCAATGCCCTTGGTGATGCCTGAGGTGATGTTAGGGCTGTCAGCATTGCTGTTGTTTGTAACGTTACAAACGCTTTTTGACTGGCCCGCGCGCGGTTTAGCAACGATCACGATTGCGCACGTCACTTTGTGCAGTTGTTACGTGACGGTCGTGGTGCAGTCGCGCCTAAGTCAGATGGATGACAGTTTAGAAGAGGCAGCAATGGATTTAGGCGCGAAACCATGGCGCGTGTTTATGCAAATCACACTGCCACTGATTACGCCTTCGTTGATCGCAGGTTGGCTATTGGCGTTTACCTTGTCCTTAGATGATCTCGTGGTCGCAAGCTTTACTTCAGGCCCTGGGGCGACGACGCTGCCGATGGCGATCTATTCCAAAGTCCGACTGGGGCTAAGCCCAGAAATCAATGCCCTAGCCACAATGATCGTGGTGCTAGTCACGCTGGCCTTGGCGGTGACGTATTTTGCGCTCGGCCGGACAAAGCCAGCGGTTGAACGGTCTTGACTTGGAATGTTATCGCATTGAGTGATGTTGCAGCGGTGCCTTGGCGCAATGGCGGTGGCATCACGCGTGAATTGCTGCGCTGGCCAGATGCTGAAAATTGGCTGTGGCGTATTTCGGTCGCCGAGGTTGCCAGCGACGGCGCTTTTTCTCACTTTGCTAGCGTGCAGCGGTGGCTCGCAATTTTAACCGGCACCGGCGTGCGTTTAACGATGCCTGATCACACCATTGAGTTGACCCCGTCCAGCAATGTGCTGACATTTGCTGGTGCGACGCCGGTGCAGTGCAATTTGCTGCAGGGGCCGGTGCAGGATCTGAATTTTATGCTGCGTTGCGACGATGCTTATTTGGCGCCAAACGTCGCTAGCATGCGCCGTGTTTGCGGGGCGCAGCGTACCGTGATTGATCAAACGAAAATCATAGCCATTTACGCGAATCAAGCGCCAGCGAGTTTGCAAATAGACGATGGCGAACCGTTTGTTGTCCCTGCAGCGGCTTTAGCATGGCAGGCGCTGCCTGCTGGCGCGGTGCTCAACTGCGAGGCCAGTAACGCATATTTATTCCTGATTAGCGCTATTCCTCGGTAGTTGGTTCGTCATCCTCGCGAACGCGGGGATCCAGGGGTGATGACGACAGAAATTGGTTCGTGCGAAGCATACGGAAACTAGAATTCAGGCTTATGAAACATCGCCACAATCAAGCGCCGTTGCATTCACCCTGGATTCCTGCCTTCGCGGGAATGACGATTTTGTGTTGCTAAGGAAGAGCGCCAATCAGGTACTTATTTGAAATTGCATTAGTGCAAGCTTAAGCACCTAAAGGTACTTCGCCTTTTTAAGCCGCCAATAAACCAAGCCGCAAATCACGGCCGTGACCCCCAGCAAAATGAAGTAGCCATAGCGCCAATGCAATTCCGGCATATTGTCGAAATTCATGCCATAGATACTGGCGATTAATGTAGGCACAGTCACTAAGCCCGCCCAACCGGCCAAGCGCTTGACTACGTCGTTTTGGCCCAAGGACACCATGGAAAGATTCAGCTGTAGCGCTGCCGTGAGCATTTCGCCGATGGTGTTGATCGTTTCGCTCATGCGTACCGCGTGATCAAACACGTCGCGGTAATACACCCGCACATCTTCATGCACCAAACCCTGATGGAAGCGCACCAGCTGGTTCAAAATATCCTGCAAGGGCGTCACTGCCAGACGAAAATTCACCAGTTCACGCTTCAAGCGATACAGAGATTTCGCCGTTTCGCGGCCAAAATCATCGCGAAAAATCTCGTCTTCCAAAGCCCGCAAGGATTCCTGAAAGCTTTCCACAACCGGAAAATAGTTGTCGACGATGGCATCAATAACCGCATACAGGCCAAAGCTTGGCCCGAGTGCCAGCAATTGCGGCGTTTGTTCGCAGCGTCCACGCGCACCGGCATAGCTCAAGCTGGCGCCGTGACGAACGGTGATCAAAAACCGCTGCCCCAAAAAGATATGCGTTTCACCAAATTCGACCTTGCCACCAATAAATTGCGCGGTGTGCAGCACGATAAACAGCACATCGTCATAAACTTCAATCTTGGGCCGCTGATGCGCGTTCTGCGCATCTTCAATAGCCAGTTCGTGCAGGCCAAATTCCTGCTGCATTTTCCAAAGCAAGGTTTCATCCGGCTCATGCAAACCCAACCAAATAAACGTATTTGGCTCGCTAAGCACATCCGAGATTGCTTCAATACTGATGTGGTTGAGCTTGCGCCCGTTATTGAGATAGGCGACGCAATTGACCACCATATTGGTGCTGTCATCGGTATTTGCGCCCGTATTTTCATTAAACATTGATCGAGTTTCCATCTCTGGATGCTAACGCAAAGGCCAATCAAGGCGAAAACAAAAATTAAACCACGTACTTGTTTTTCAATCGCTCGGGCCGGGTATTGTTAGCGCAAAAAATTATCCAAGCGCTGGAATAATTCGCGCGCGTGCGTTTCTTTGGCACTGATCCAGGCGGGCGTTATCTCGGGGATTGGTGTTGGGTATGCAAACAAATAGCCCTGCACCAATTTGACGCCGAGGCGATGCAGCTGGATCAGTTGCCCTTCCCATTCCACCCCTTCAGCAATCACTTCTTGATTTAGTGCTTTGGACAGCCCAACCAAACACTGTACCAGCGCCGCAGAACGGTGGTTGCGCTCGATATCGTTGATAAAACTGTAGTCCAACTTGATGCCATCGACGGGCAGCACGCGCAAATAATTCAAGCTGGAATAGCCTGTGCCCAAATCATCCAAATGCACGCTCATCCCTAAGCGCTGCAACGCGCGCATATTTGCTTGGGTTTTTGGCATATCTTCGATCATCACGGTTTCCGTGATTTCCAACGCCAAATGTTGCGGCTCCAATCCGGTACGTGTGAGTTCGAAAGTAATTTCCTCGACCAGAGATTCGCGCAAGAATTCGGGTGGCGACATATTAAAATACAGCGTCGAGGCGCTTTGCGGGTGCGCACGATTGAGCTTTGCGAACTCAGTTAGGGTGCGCGCGAGCAGCTGTTGCCCCATTTGCACGATCAAGCCGGTGCGTTGTGCGACCCCCATAAATTCAACCGGCGTAATCATGCCGCGGGTCGGGTGGCGCCAGCGCATCAAGGCCTCGAAACCAACGATAGATTCCGTTTCTAGGCTAAATATTGGCTGCAAATGCGGCTCAAACTGGCCTTCGCGCAGGGCTTTACGCAGCTCTTGTTCTAGCTCAACTTCAAGCGCCGCGCGCACCAGCAGGCCACGCTCAAACACTCTAGGCAAGCCTGAGCGCCGCGCCGCGCGTGAAGCGGTCCAGCCTTCGCGCAGTAACGATTCGGCGTTGAGATCCCCGGCGTCGGCGTCGCGTGCGGCGTAGCCTATGCTTAGCGTACAGACCACATCGCGGCCTTCGGCGTTGAGGGGTTCGCGCATCGCCAAAAGCAGCCTAAAAGCCAGGGCTTTGGCGTCATCGAGCGGGTTCTGCGCACGAAAAAGCAGGACAAAATCATCATCCCCGGCCCTGGCGACAAAAAGTTCGCTACCAGCAAGGGTACGCAAACGCTCGCTCAGTGAAACCAAGAGCGATTGCGCCAAGGATTGCCCCAAACTATTGCAGATCAATAAAAACTGCTCGATATCCGCGTAAACAATGCCTACGCCTAAGCCGCCGCGCCCCAAATCACCCAGCGCCTGCTTTAACGCATCTTCTAGGTGTAAAAAATTCGGCAAATGCGTGAGTTGATCAAACAACACGCGCTTCACTAAGGATGCATTCGCTTGGCGCAATTCATCACGTTCAAGCGCCAGGGAAACGTGGACGGCGACGCCGCTGACGAACGATTGCTCCAAAATATGCCAAGTGCGCGAGCTAGTGTGTTCCACGCACAGCACGCCCACTTGATCCCCCAAGGAACGCACCGCGCAATCCATCATCGATACAATGCCCGTCGGCTTTAAATAATCCTCAAAAAGCTCGGACGTGCGCGGGTCGTGGCGTGCGTCGCTGACATCGACACAAAAATCACTGCGCAGGGCGGCAAAATAATTTGGGCAACTCGCGCGGTCAATCGAGGTGGGGCTGACGTGCTGGATGACGCCATCATCACTTTGTTGCTGTAGCCGGATACGCTGGCCGCCGCGCTCAAACACCCACAAACTGACGCGATTGACTGCCAGGGCGGTGCGGCATTCGTCCAATAAAAACGCCAAATGTGATCCGAGCTGATCGAATCGGTGCGTTGCAATCTGCAGCATCACTGCGCGCAGTTTTAGCAACAGCTGCTGTGACGTGGGCTTGTAAAGTTCAGGCATATCGTTCCAGCAGGCAAAAGCAAATAAACGTAAGCTTGTTTTGCCTTGGCAAGGCAAACACACATCGAAACCATAACGGCAACTATACATTTTGTTGTCGTAAAGTTTTTTGCCTATGCCTTGATGTTTGCCCCGCTATGCTTAGTGGTTCGGCAAACCAGCTGATTTTTAAAGCCAATACGATGCAACTTACACTACACCTCGACAATGACTATGCCGTGCGCGGCATTGACGCCGGTTTACTGATTATTCTCGGGCAAGCACGACTTGCACCCTACAGCGTATCGGCGCGCGGCCTGAACTTTGATTTGCTGGAGCTTGGTGTTGGCGCAGTTGCCGAATTGAAGCCTGAGCACGTCGCAAGACTGCTAACGCAGTTACCCGAAGTAGTGCTGCTCGCCACCGGAGCGCGCCTGCAATTTCCTAGCACTGAAGTTCGCGCAACTTTCGCCAGGCATGGGCTGGGTTTAGAGGTGATGGACACCCGCGCCGCCGCCTACACCTATAATGTTCTGTTGCAGGAACAGCGTGACGTCTTGTTGATTGTTTTGGGTTAATCGCGCCGAGCGCTTGTCAGACCAAACCTGAAAACATCACGTCCAGCGCCTCAATCAGCGCGCGCGGCGCACGGTATTGATAGTGTCCCGCCTTACTAGCTTCAGTTTCATCGAGGCCAAAGGCACGCACAAAAAGATAGTGTGCGCCGCCAAAATGCGTGTCGAACTCATAATCGGGCAAGCTGTGTCTAAGATAGCGATGCAGGGCGAGCGCGTAAAGTAGGTGCTGCAGATGGTAATAATGCTGCGCTATCGCTACTTCCAAGGCAGCGCCGCTGTAATCCTGCAAATTCGCACCTAGCCAGTTGCTTTTGTAGTCCAGCAGATAAAATTTGCCGTCATATTGGAAAACCAAATCAATAAAGCCAGTCAACATGCCATTGACGCGCTCAAACGGCTGTTCGGGCTGGAATAGCAGGGGTAAGCCAAAGCACGGGCCCAATTCCGCCAATGCGCGGTAGTCCAAACCTTGAACCGGCAGCTGGAAGCCCAATTCAGCGATACAGTTTGTCGCGTTTAGGCCCGCTAAGCTTAGTTCTGGCAAAAGAGCGCTGCCGCGGTTGCGCAGCACGAGCGCCAAAATTGCCTGGGCGCTTGCGGCGTCCGCTGTTAGGCCAAATTGGCTTAGCCGCATCAGCACTTGTTCGGTATCTAACTGCGCTGGCGTTGCCAATGCGTCCTCAAACAGTGCGTGCAACGCCAAGCCAAAGTTTGGGCCTCGCAGCTTTTCTAAAGCGACGATTTCGGGCTGTGTGTTGGGAGAGGTTATGTCGGCCAGCACTAACTCTGGTGCAGCAGCCACCATTTCAGCGACTAGCTCTAGGTTGGGCGATAGTCTCGCTGGTAGGCGACACGGAAAGACAAGTGACTCGCTTTCAGCCGCGTCCGTTTTAGCCGCAATTTGCGTCATGCTGGAAAAGCTGATGCGCTGCTGTAGTGGCCGCAATGTTGGCAGCGGGTTGAGGTGCGCCGTGGTGGGCTGATGCGCTGCAATTGCGGATTCAGTCGGTGTCAAAACCGCAAAATCAGCGGCTTCCTGCGCGACGTAGCCGATGTACTCGTGCTCTGCAATGCGTTCCAAACCGGCGCGCCATGATTTTGCCGCAACTGCGACGCGCTCTGGCACCGCATTGATTTGATCTTCCCAGGCTGGCTCGGGTGTGGCTGGCTCGGGTGTGGCCTCGAGCACTTGCTGAGCGCGCTGGTTCTTGGCGATTTGGGCCAAATGCCAGCCGAGCGCGGATTTATCCTTGACCGCTTTGGCATGGAAATAGACGTTGACCGCTTGCTTGGCGCGGGTCAGCGCAACGTATTGCAGACGCAATAGTTCAGCCAAGGCAACGTCTGCCTCCATGGCGATAGCACTCTCAAAATCTGCTGAACCCGCATCACATTCAAGGCCGCGCGCACCGGGAATAATCGCAACGTGCTTGTCAGCGGCCGCAGCAAAGCACAGCGTTGGCAAATAAACTTCATCGAATTCCAGTCCTTTGGCTTTATGCACCGTCATCACCTGCACCCGTGCGCCTGTAGCAATGCGCCGCCGTTCATGGCTTTCTGGATTGCGATCAGGCTGCTCGATGTGGGCGCTTAGGCTATGCCACAGGGCTTGCGCGTAGTCCGTGCTGCTTTGGCGCAAACCCGGCTGGGCGTCCAGCAGCGCTTGTTCGTCCAAGGCTAGCAACTCCGCTAAGTGATGGCTGTCGCTGACAAACTGACCATCGCTAGCCCGCTCGACAGCTAAGCTTAAACACACATAACTAATGCCGCGCGCCAGCATTTGCGCAAGATAACGCTCGATCCAGCGAAATAACGCGCGTTCGTCCAGTGTACTGACTTGATCCAAGGCGTCTAGTTGCAGCGCGAACCGCGCTGCGCGTGCGCGCGTTAAATCGGCGGGCGCGGCGAGTGCGCACAATACACATTGCAAAACCTGAGCGGCCTCAGATTGATACACGCCTAAACTCGCACTGGCTTGCGCATGCACGCCGAGTTCGCGCAAATAGTCTTGTGCGGTGCGCACGAGCCGATTGCTCGACACGAGTAACGCGATTGTTGGCGCTGCGGTGCTCGGCAGTGCAATGCTCGGCAGTGCAATACTGGGCAGTGCAATACTGGGCAGTGCGTCGCGATTTTCATGTGCTTGCACTGATTGTCTGATATCGCTGCACGCGGCGCGCAAGCACGCGTCCACGGGTGCATAGCGTTGCTCTGGATCAGTAATTTCAATAAAGCAAAGCGGCTTTTTGGTCTGGACAAGGCCATCGCTGTCTTCCCGCCCAACTTTGACTGAACGAAACGCAATGTCAGCACTGTGAAAAGGCCTGGCCACTGCACTATAAAAATCATTCAGTGCGCCAACAAGCTCGGCAGTGGCGCGATAGTTGTGTGCTAGAAAATAGCGATCACATTCTTTGGTTGCGCGCACAAAAGTGTGCACGTCTGAGCCGCGAAAGCGATAGATCGATTGCTTCGGATCACCCACCAAAATCAGGCCGCCGCGCGCGCCATAGATCGCCTGTAAAATCGCCCACTGCTGGGCATCGGTATCTTGAAACTCATCAATCAAAGCCACTGGATAGCGTTGGTGAATCGCGTTCGCCAATTGTTGCGCAGGCGTCAAATACGCTGGTGTGCGGCCATCAAGTCCGTCAACTTCGAGCGCGTTTGCGGGTGCCAGTCGCTCGGCAAGCTGTTCAATCATCGAATCAAAGCTAACGCCACCGCGCGCGGCCAAAGCAGTGCTGCGACTCAAGCGCACTTCGGCGATTAGGCTATTCAAAAGCATGGCAAACTCGCCGCGCACAGCACGCTGGTGTAGCCCGGCAAAATGGCAAAGCTCAGCCATTGTCCGGTTTACTAAAATAGAGTGGTGCGCTGATTTTTTTTGTGTGGCTTCGGGCCGTACGAACCACTCCAGGCTGGCTTTGGGCAATTGCAGTTCGGCACCTCGTTTTAGCGTGCGCAGCAAATTTTCAAGGGCGCGGCGAGCATCGGCACGCAAATGCCACACGCTTGGCGTCTCGGCTATAACAGCGGCTAAGGCTTTGCGAAATTCTGGGCGAAAAAGTGCGGCGCGGGCTTTGCGATAGCGCTCCACATCGACGCTAATTGGGGGACGTAGAGTAATGCGGCCATTTTGTAAAACGCGCTTGACGCCATCGCGCAAAGTGCGCAAAAAACTTGAATCCAAGGCATCGAGCTGCGTCTCGGATAGCACGCGCACATCGGTGAAGCGGCGTCTAAACGCATCGTCAAGTGCGGCTTCAGTCAACTCCTCGCCGTCCTCAATGGCGGCCTCGATATCGCCTGGCACCAGATCGAAACTACTCAGCAGCTGGCGGCAAAGCCCGTGCAGAGTGCGGATCGGCATATCGTCCATCTGCAGCATTGCGCGTTCTAAAATTTTCTCGTCGCGTAAGCGCACGCTAAGTTTCGTACGCTTACTTTGCTCTTGCCATCGCACATTCAAATACTGCGCCAATGGATCGTCACTTGCCAATGGGCTTTGTGTTGATGCCCGACGCTTAGCGTCACTCGGGCTGAGCGCAGCAAAATAGGCTTGCCGCACGCGCTCACTCACGCGCGCGCGCAGCTCTAACGTCGCCGCTTCCGTAAATGTCGCCAATAAGATCGCGCTGGGC
>JANNYA010000139.1:0-25160 GCA_031409855.1 Rhodanobacteraceae bacterium
TTGTTCTGCACCAGCGCTTTTTTGCACTCCATCATGCCAGCGCCCGAGCGCTCGCGCAGTTCTTTGACTGCGGCTGCTGTGATTTCCATGGTGTCGTCCTTAAATGTCAGTAAATTAGGTGCTTGAAAAGACGGTCAGAGATTTAGGCTGACCGTCGTTGTAACGCTTTTCGTTGGGTGCGATTCAAACTGATGTGGATTTGCCTGTGGAGGAATCTTCAGGGCATTAACTTCGTCATCCCCGAACGTTTTTATCGGGGATCCAGAAGGTTTTGTTACTGGATTCCCGCCAAGAGCATGCGGGAATGACGAAACCAGATCAGACCACTTTGAATCGCCCCTTTTCATTCACGCTGTTGAAACGCCAGCGCCAAAAACGTTAGGCTTCTGGAGCTGCTGCAACTTCAACTGCAGCAACTTCCGCTACGGCTTTCGCAGCAGGTGCAGGTGCAGCGGCTGGACGTGGCTTCGGTGCCGCGCCAGGTGCGCCGGTTGGACGCGGGGTGTTGGTGCGCGGGGCATTCGCGCCCGGACGACGATCACCACCTGGACGGTCGCCGCCGGGACGATCACTGCGTGGTTTGCGATCTGGGCGGTCGCCGCCTGGACGCTGTTCACGACGTGGGCGTTCGGCATCAGCCTTTTGAATCGGGTTGCCTTCAGCGTCTAACTCAATGAACTCGTCGGTCGCACTTGACGCCATGATCGGCGCGGCAGCTTTACCTTCCAAGACCGCATCAGCGGCGGCGCGGGCATAAAGCTGAATCGCGCGAATCGCATCGTCGTTACCCGGAATAATGTAATGCACATCAAGCGGGCTGTTGTTGGTATCAACAATACCGATCACAGGAATGCCCAACACTTTCGCTTCTTGAATCGCAATTTCTTCATGGCCTACGTCGACCACAAACAGCGCATCCGGCAGGCCGTTCATGTTCTTGATACCGCCGAGGCTGGCTTCCAGCTTTTCCATTTCACGTTGTAGCTCAAGCTGCTCGCGCTTGACCAAACGTTCACGCGAACCGTCTGCAACGCCAGCTTCGAGCACTTTCAAACGTGCAATCGACAGTTTTACGGTACGGAAGTTGGTCAACATGCCGCCCAGCCAACGTTTTGCAACGTAGGGCATGCCGCAACGAATCGCTTCTTCACGCACGGTTTCTTGCGCTGCACGCTTGGTACCCACAAACAACACCGTGGCGCGGCGTTGTGCCATCGCGCTGATGTAGTTCATGGAGTCATTAAATAGTGGCAATGTCTTTTCGAGATTGACAATGTGAATCTTGCCGCGCGCGCCGAAAATATACGGCGCCATTTTCGGATTCCAATAGCGGGTTTGGTGACCGAAGTGCACGCCTGCTTCAAGCATTTGGCGCATAGTGACGATAGGCATGGTAAAGCTCCTTTAGGTATTACATGGTTTGGCCTCCACGAACCGCTGCCCAAAGTTCAACCTTGTTCCTGGTTTAAACCCCTGACGCCGCGCCAGACTCATCTATGAGACCACTGACGCAAATCGATTCGTGTGTGAATTTGATTCTTTGAGGCATTACGTTCTGTGCGCCAACAGCACGCGTGTTCGCAAGCACTCGAAAAATCCTGTCAAGGATAGCTTGGGCGCAGCGCTTTGGACAAGCCAAAGCGCCGCGACTAGCTCGCTTTTTTGTTTATGGTTCAGCGCCGGTTGCAGGCGAAGCGTCGGCAAGCGGGCTACTTTGCGTTACCGGCTGTGCGTTAGTGTTGACGGGAAACTCCGCCATCCATGGACGCCGTGCGACTGGCGCTGCTGCTTCCTTTGTAACCGGCTCGGCGACGCTGAGCCCAGCATCAGGCGCCTTTGGCACAGCTTCAGACACTTTTGGCGCGGCCTCGGGGGCTAGCGCAGCAGGCACAACGCGCTTTTGCGAACTGGTGGCAGCAAGGCTGGAGGGCATCGCAGAAAGCTGATCCACTGCAACCGCAACGGCAAGCGCTAGGGATTGCGGCTGTGGTAGCGGCTGCATGATTGGCTGTGGCCGCTGACGTGGACGCCGTTCGCGACGCGCCTCAGGTTCGGCTTTGGCGACTTCTGGCGCTTGCTGCGCTTCTGCCACCGGCGCTTCCGGTATCACTTGCTTTTCCGCAACGTCTTCGCGCTGATCCCGCGCTTGTTCGTCACGCACCTGACGATCCCAAGCAGACTCACTTTTGCCGCTTGCAACAGGTTTTGCTGGCTCGTTGCTTATCGTTGGGGCCTCTGCCACATTCGTTTGGCTGGCCAAATTTGCGCTGACTGACGTAACTTCATCAGCGCCGTCTTCATCATCCGAATCGTCATCTGCACCGCCTAGATCCGTAGACCCGTCCTCCCGACCACGACGACGACCCCGCCCACCGCGACGGCGACGCTTACGTTTGCGCTCTAGTGGCAGCCCGTCTGGCCCCAACTCGAATGCCGATTCAGCGCTTTCCTCGGCTTCGTCGCTGGAATCGCTCGAACTGCCAGAAGTTGCAGCGGGATTCGCTTCGTCAACTGGAAACAACGTTTGTTGCTTTGGCGCCGCAAATGCTTGCACTTCAACCGCATCGGCAGCCATCACTTCGCTGCCCGCTGCCTGTGCAGGTGCATCCTGTAAAAGCGTCGTAACCTCTGAGCCAGCATCGGCATTCAACAGCACGCCGTTTTCAGCCGCTAACGCCGCAGCGGCTGCACGTCGCTCATGCCGTTCGCGCGCCTCGGCACGCTGTAGCTCACGCCGTGCTTCGAACTGCTTTTGCCGCTCTTGACGATTCGATAGCTTTTCGCCCGGTTGATTTTGCGCCTGATTTTGCGCCTGATTTTGGCCTTGATTTGGCACCTGCTTTTGCCCATCTAGTGCCGGGGCGGCAACAGCAGGCGGGTTAGCAGGGCGCTGCTGATTGTCATTGCGCGGATTTCCCTGCTTTTGCTGCTCGGCCCGGTTGTTTTCAGGGCGCGTGTTTTCTGGACGCGGATTTTGCTCAGGTCGCTGACCACGATTTTGTTGCCCTTGCTGCGGCTGCTGACCTTGCTGAGGCTGTTGGCCCCGCCCCTGCTGTGCTTGGCCCTGATTGCGATCTTTGCCATCGCCACGGTCTTTACGATCCCCGTGCTCGTTTTTGCGATCACCCCGATCTTTGCGCTCATTTTGCCCGGCCACATGCGCGGGCTTAGGCCGCTGATGCGCCAGTCCACTTTGCGGTTTAGCCTCAAACTTGCGCTGCGGCGCTTCGTTGGTATCGGCCGAAACTGTCGCGCTCGCTGGCTGCTTGGCACGTCGAAACCAACTCATCATGCGCGCAACCAAGCCTTCTGCTTGTGCTGGCAGAGCTAATTCGGGTGCAGGCGCTTTCGGTGCTGGCACGACAGTTGCTGGCAAAACTTTATCCACGGCTGGCGTTTGCGGCGCGGCAGTCGCGGCAACCCAAGCTTCCGACGAAATGAGCTGCGGTTGTTTAACCTTCTTGTAACTCGGCTCATCGGTTGCTTCCGAGGATTTAATGCGCTCAATTTGATAGTCCGGCGTATCCATATTCGGATTCGACAGCACAATCAGCGGCACACCATGACGTGTTTCCAGGTTTGTCAGCGCGTTGCGCTTTTCATTGAGCAAGAAATTCGCCACATCGGCGGGTACATGTACCAACACTTGCGCCGTTTGCGCGCGCATCACTTGCTCTTCTGCTAGTCGCAATATCGAAAGCGCTAGGGACTCGACACCGCGTATATGCCCGTGCCCTTGACAGCGCGGGCAGGACATTTCGTGCGCTTCGCTCAATGCCGGGCGCATGCGCTGGCGCGACATTTCCATCAGGCCAAAACGCGAAATTTTGCCCAACTGTATACGTGCACGATCCAGCTTTAGCGCGTCTTTTAAGCGCTCTTCCACTTGCCGCTGATGGCTGGTGGATTCCATATCAATGAAATCGATCACTACCAATCCGCCGACGTCACGCACGCGCAATTGGCGACCAATTTCTTCTGCTGCTTCCAAATTCGTGTTGAACGCCGTTTCTTCGATGTCGCCGCCCTTGGTGGCGCGCGCACTATTAATGTCTATCGCGGTCAATGCTTCAGTTTTATCGACAACAATTGAGCCACCCGAAGGCAGCCGCACCGTGCGGGAATGCGCCGATTCAATCTGAGTTTCAATTTGAAAGCGGGTAAATAACGGCGTTGCATCGGTGTAGTGCTTTAACTTACGCAAATTCCCGGGCATGACCTGCGCGGTAAATTCACGCGCTTCTTCATACATCGCGGCATCGTCAATTAATACTTCGGTGATGTCATTACGCAAATAGTCGCGCAGCGCTCGGATTAATAATTTCGATTCTTGGTAAATTAAAAACTGGCCGGATTTTGCCTTGGCAGCATCAGAAATCGCGCCCCAAAGTTTAACTAAATAATCCAAATCCCACTGCAATTCTTCCAGCTCGCGCCCCATGCCGGCAGTGCGAATAATCATGCCCATGTGATCGGGCACCTTGAGCTGATCCAATTGTTCCTTCAAATTCGCGCGTTCATCGCCCTCAATTCGGCGCGAAACCCCGCCCGCACGTGGGCTGTTTGGCATTAACACCAAATATCGCCCTGCTAAACTGACAAACGACGTCAACGCTGCACCTTTATTACCGCGTTCTTCTTTGTCTATCTGAACAATTATTTCTTGACCTTCCTTCAACAATTCACGCGTTGAATTTTTATTCGGCGAAGTTCCAGGTTGGAAATACTCTTTCGCGATTTCTTTCAGCGGTAAAAAACCATTTTTCTCAGCGCCGTAATCAACAAAACACGCTTCTAAACTTGCTTCAACCCGGGTAATTCGACCTTTATAGATATTTGATTTAGTATGGCCCTTATCTGGAACTTCTACATCTAAGTCGTACAAATTTTGCCCTTCTACAATCGCAACACGAATTTCTTCGGCTTGCGTTGCATTAATTAACATGCGCTTCATTTTATTTTCCCCCGCGCTTCCACCGCTGTCTGCTCTGGCCTTCCGGGCGATTCAGAGTTAAACCTAAGGCTGTTTTTCCACAAGACATCGGACGTTTCAGTTGAATTGCTTTGCCTAGGCAAAAGCGACGTTTCTGTAGCTTCGCGTTTGCCAAGGCAAAAGCGAACCTGAATTCCAGACTTGCGGCCAGCCACGCGGGCGCGCGTTTTCTTTTCTTTTTATATGTTCGGTCTAACCCTTGGCCTACACTTACGTGGCGCCGTCGATTTGACTTAGATGAATTTCGTATCTAGATCAATTCCGCGCGCTTTTGGGCCCGAACGGGTCGAGTTTAACAGTTTTTGGAGAACGCGTTGCCATCCACCCCACACAAGTCTCGCCCGGCAGGCGACACGGCAGACAAGTCTCGCCCGGCAGGCGACACGGCAGACAAGTCCGGCCGCACCGGCGATACGGCAAAGAAGAGCGGTTACGCCGCAATGAAGAAATTGGCTGGCAAACCGGCCAGCACCGCCGCCGCACAAATGATTGCAAGCCGACGTGCCGTGCCGAATATCCCCAGCGTGACGCAGAATCACGGCGCAGCGACAAAGGCGCGTGCAGCCAACGCCGCACCCGCTGCGAGCAAACGTGTTCGCGCAGGCACGCCGATTGGCACCATGCATGAAGCTGAACGCTTACACAATATGAATGTGCGTAAAAATGCCAGTGACGCCGCGCGCGCCGCCAGCCCACGCGCGGATGGTGCTCCGAATGTGCGTACCTTGACCGTAGGGTTCGAGCATATCGGCCAGCGCATCGACAACTTTTTGGTGCGCGAACTGAAAGGCGCGCCGAAAAGCTTGGTATATCGAATTTTGCGCTCCGGCGAAGTGCGCGCAAATTCCAAACGCATCAAACCGGATTACCGCGTGCAGCAGGGCGACTTACTGCGGATACCGCCGATTCGTTTAGCCGAGCAAACCGCCGTTGCGCCCTCGGTGCAAAGCATCGAATGGCTGGCGAACGAGATTTTGCACGAGGATAAATCCCTGATTGTGCTGAACAAACCTTCAGGGCTGGCCAGCCACGGCGGCAGCGGCTTAAGTTTTGGCGCGATTGAAGCCATGCGCGCGCTGAAACCACGTGAAAGCCTGGAATTGGTGCATCGCCTGGATCGTGATACCTCCGGGCTGCTGCTAATCTCGAAAAAGCGCAGCATGCTGACGACACTGCAAACCGCGATGCGCGACGGCGAAGTGACCAAACGCTATCAAGCGCTCATTTTGGGCGTGCCGAAAGAGGATCGTTTCGAGGTCAATTTGCCGCTGCTGAAAATTGAAAATGCAAGCGGCGAACGCATCGTCAAAGTTTCCGAAGAAGGCAAAGCCGCACGTACATTTTTCACCGTGTTGGAGCGCTTTGACGGGGCAACGCTAGTCCAAGCCGAGCTAGGCACCGGCCGCACGCACCAAATTCGCGTACATGCGCAATCTTTAGGTTCGCCGCTCGCGGCCGATCCTAAATACGGCAGCGAGGCATTTAATCAGCGCACCAAAACCTTGGGCCTAAAGCGCTTGTTTTTGCATGCCGTCAGCGTTGCTTGGAAGCAAGATGGTGAGCTGCGCACTTTCCAAAGCGCGTTGCCGGATGAGTTGAAGGCGGTTTTGGCGGCTTTGCGTAGGCAAACACTGGCTGCAACGGGCTAGGTTTGACGGAATTGCAATGTTCGACTTCTGAACTAGCCGATACGACCATACCGCAAATTATTGCGCAGAAACCGTAAAATCATCAGCGTGGTAGTCGCGCAATATCACTCCACCCAATTTGCTACCGTTAAATCCGGAACACGGGAAAACTCGCGTAAGTTATTGCTTACTAGCGTGTAGCCAAAAGCACGCGCGTGCGCGGCGATCCAGAGGTCATTTGTGCCAATAGGAAGGCCTTTAATTTCTAAACTGGCACGAATTTCGCCGTAATGGCGCGCCACATTCGTGTCGAGGTCGAGCACTTGCAACGTCATACCCAGCGCTTCTATCGCGCTGAACGCTTGCGCCGGGCGTTGGCTTTTGCTGGCACCAAAATAAATTTCGCCCTGAGTAATTATAGAAATCGCCACTTCATGCACCTGCAAGGCAGCGAAGTGGCGCTGAACCGAGGCCATTTTGCCTTTCATTAGATAAATACAAATATTGGTATCCAACATAAAGCGGGTGGTTTGCTTTTCCTCGACCTGTTTCATAGACACTAAAATTCTTCCCGTATTTCCGGGGCTTGATCCACGCGCCCATGTGCAAACATGTCCTCTGGAAATGCAGCAAACGCATCCAAGATCACTAGTGCACTCGCGGGAATTTCACGCAACACAATGTCGCTACCGTGTCGAAAAATCTCCACAGCTCCCGGCTTCATTCTGAATTCTTTCGGTAAACGCACCGCTTGGCTATTCCCAGATTGGAAAACTCTTGCTTGAGCCATATCGCCTCCGTGTATACACGCAGAGAGTATACGCCGAATTGTAATTCGCACTAAAACCCAAAATACCGCGCCATTCGGGCATCTTCTTTTGCCTGCATGCGCTCCATTTTTTCCTGCTCGGCGATCGCCGCAACGATGTCATCAATGCCGCGCGCCTGGCGGGCGGGATCTTTTAGTGAGCTAAGCGATTGTTCCAAACTCTGCTTTGCGCGTTGTAATTGTCTTTTTTGCTCGTCAATGGCGCGGTCAAAATCTTGCGCGACCGGCGCGCGGCGTGACGTGCTGGGTTCAAGCACGTCAATGAGCGTTTGTACCAATGTTTGCTGCTGCGCTTTCAGCGTGTCGAGCTGTTCGCGCAAAATTTGGTTGTATTGCGCTAAGCGTGCTTCGGGCACTTCGCCCAAACTGGCGCTATTGATTTGCTCGACTTCCATTTGCAGCGTCAAAAGCGCCAGTAAGTCTTTGTTTTGATAAGCAATATTAATGCGCTGCATCAATTCGGTTTTTTGCCCACGCAGCACTAAATCAGGCTCGCGGTCCGGGTGCAGGCTACTGGCCAATTTGCGGTAAATTTCGCGTAAGGATTGCGACAAAGCATCCGTTTCGGCTTTGCGACGCGCATCAGCCGCCTGCTCACGCTTGTTGCGTTTACGCGGCGGTTCGGACTGTTGCTGTTGCTCCATGCGTTCATGGGTGCGCTGAATCAGCTCTTCAAAGTCCGCCGCACCGGTTTTATCGACGACATCCTCGCCGTAAAGATTACTCAACATGTCCTCGGCGATTTCCATGTCAATGGCGTGTTCTTCGGCGCGAAGAGTGGCGAAATCATCTTCGCTGTGGCGGTCATGCAGGGCCAAAAACTCCTGGTTGTCTGGATTTGCATGCAAAAGCGTGCGCGCCAAATGCAAAATATACTCCGTCAACGCGCGCCGACGCCGAACCGCCATTTTTATCCCAGGCGGCGGACTAAGCAACAGCACTTCCACCTGCAGTGCTAGTTCAAGTTGCAAAGCCTGCATCGGTTTCCCATGCGCGATCACTTCCAGCATATGCCGTTCGCGCAGACGATCAGTTTCCGTCGTCCACATCAATACTGCGGCACGCGCGGCGGCAATTTGCTCTAGCAGCAGATTGAATTTTTTCTGTGCGTTACTTAAATGTGCAACCGTGGGACGAATGCGCAAGCCGGTGCTTTCACTCGGCTGTTGTACTTCAAATGCGAACAGGCTTTCTTGTTGGGGGTTTTTCATTTAATTTACAGATGATCTGATGGCACGCTAATTTGGATTTAAAAGCAGTTTTACGTCAAAAATAACTTCCCCGATTAGCGCCAATCCTCAGTGTGTATGGTTCGTCATCCCCGCGAACGCGGGGATCCAGGGGCGGCGACGACAGAAATTGTTTTGTAAAAAGCTTAGGAAAACAGGAATCCGGGCTTTTGAAAACATGATGTAAGCAAGCGCGAACGCATTCTCCCTGGATTCCCGCGTTCGCGGGAATGACGATTTGGTGTTGCTGAGGATTGACGCTAATCAGAATAACTTTTCATTCCACTCGACACTTCACTCCGTGACGTCGCCTCAAACCCGAGCAAAAATCAAGGTGCCGTTGGTGCCACCAAAACCAAAGGAATTACTCATCGCAACCTTAATCGGCACTTCGCGCGCCACTAGTGGCACGAAATCCAAATCGCAGTCCGGCGATGGCTCGTTCAAATTCGCAGTGGGCGGCACGATGCCGGTGTGCAGCGCCATCACGCTAAAAATCGCCTCGACACCGCCCGCTGCGCCCAAAAGATGGCCGGTGACGGACTTGGTCGAGCTAATCATCAACTTATAGGCGTGTTCGCCCAAGCACAGCTTCATCGCTTTGACTTCAGCGGCATCGCCCAACGGCGTCGAGGTTGCGTGCGCATTCAAATAATCCAGCTGATCGACGTTAAGTTTGGCATCACGCAAGGCGTTGTCCATCGAAAGCGCAGCACCCGAGCCATCTTCGGTCGGCGCGGTCATGTGATTGGCATCCGCAGACATGCCAAAACCGGTCAGTTCGGCATAAATTTTCGCGCCACGCGCTTTTGCGTGTTCGTATTCTTCCAACATCAACACGCCAGCGCCGTCGCTAAGTACAAAACCATCGCGGTCTTTATCCCAGGGGCGGCTGGCTAGTTCGGGTGCGTCAACGCGGCCACTCAGTGCGCGTGACTGACTAAAGCCGCCCATCGAGGTCGGCGTGGTGCCATGTTCGGTGCCGCCCGCGACCATCATTTCCGCGTCGCCATATTGGATCATGCGCGCCGCCAAACCGATGTTGTGCGTGCCCGAAGTACACGCCGTCACCACCGCGATATTGGGCCCGCGCAGGCCAAACATAATCGAGATATGCCCCGCCGCCATATTAATTATGGTGCTGGGCACGAAAAACGGCGAAATGCGCTTCGGCCCTTGCTTGAAATAGGTTTCGCAGGTGGCTTCAATGCCGTGGATGCCGCCAATGCCTGCGCCTACCGCAACGCCAATGCGGTTGCGATTGGCGTCGGTAATTTCAATGCCGCTGTCTTTAATTGCTTGAGTTGCCGCCGCGATGCCGTAATGAATGAACGGGTCCATCTTGCGCACGTCTTTTGGCGAGATGTAGTTCGCTGGATCAAAATCCCGAATTGGGCCACCAAATTTGACGGCAAGTTCAGTCGCCTGCAGGTGCGGAATCGGCCCAATCCCGGATTTTGCCGCCACCACATTCGCCCAAGCACTCGTCAAATCATTCCCTACTGGGGAGATGATGCCCATGCCAGTGACTACTACGCGTCGTTTGCTCATGTTTGTGCTGTCCTTAAATGTGCGTTTGAATGTGCGGCTAAAAATTATTGCAGGTGAATCAGCTGGCCGATACGCATCCGTACGGTCGACAAAAATGCAAACGGCGAGCCCAATTAGGACTCGCCGCCGTGTCAAAGCATCGTGTAAAGCTTAAGAAACGTGGGCTTTAACGTAGTCGATGGCGAGCTGCACTGTGGTCAAGCGCTCGGCTTCTTCATCCGGAATTTCGCAGTTGAATTCGTTTTCCAATTCCATCACCAGCTCCACTTGATCGAGCGAATCGGCGCCCAAATCGTCCACAAACGAAGCGCTCGCCGTGACTTGTTCTTCTTTGACGCTGAGTTGCTTCATAACGACTTTTTTGACGCGATCTTCAATGCTGCTCATGGTGTTTGGTTCCTCCCGGTGATACGGGTTAGATGAAAGAGCCGTGGAGTTTACGGAATATGCGGCGGCGTGTCATCTAGTGCTGCTGCTCGGGATTCATCGGCAAAAACTCAGTCGGATGGCTCGGGCGCAGCATTGCACCCAAGCCCTTGCCGCGCGCTATGCGGCTGCATCTTCCCGGAAACGCCTGACATAAGCCGTCGCTGCCAATAAACTCAAGCCGACGATCAACCCGAAAAGCATCGGTAAACTCATTAGCCGATCATACAGTGGGCCAAATTCTAGCCCGCTTTGCGCCACCTTCTTGAAATTTAAGCTCACGCCTAAATCTGGCCAAGTGACCGAAAGCGCTCGATAAAAAATTTGCTCTTTCAGGAACCCAGCGGGGCCAGTACCGTTAAACGTCCCAATCAGGTTTTTAAAATTAAGCGCCGCCAACATCGCGATCAACGCCGCTGGTATTAGCGTTGCAAACAGAAATGGCCGTTGCTTCGCGTAGCTTGAACAAAATAAGCACCATGCGAATACCGGCAACACCCAGAGTGAGGTCAACATCTGACTCGCCAGCTGCCAAAGTTGCCCTTTGCCAAAAGGAATCACAGAAAAAATCAGATCGGAAGCATCCAAATTTTGCGCCCAACACAAAACTGTAAGTAAAATAACCAAAAGCATCTGCAGCAGCATCAGCGTAAATAAATAAACCAGCGGAATTACCAGCAAAAGCATCACCGACTTCGCCGCTACCGTTTCCCAATCCCGCACGGGCAAGGAACGCCAAAACAGCGTTGAACGATCTTTGCGCTCGTCGAAAAGGCAGCCAAGTGAATAGGAAAACATCACGATGCCAGCAACACCGTGAAACAGCGCGTACGTCCCAAACATCCAGACTTGATGAAATAACGTCAACGCCGGCGTACCACCTTTACTGATCACCGCCAAAGCCTGCGCGCTGAAATTTTGTGAATTCATCTGGAAAAAACCATTCCAAATGCCGCCCGCCAACATGAGCAAAAACAACACCCCGGCCATAATGGGTGCTGCATAAAGCACGCTGCGGCGGTGTTCTACTAATTCGCGCTTGATAAGCGCTGAGTATCTTTTCATCGTCGACATAACTACCTCTATATTTTTATTGGGTTTGCAATTAACGACTCATCGTGGCGACAAATAGCTCGCTCAAACTGGGTGGTGACAGCTCGCCAAATGATTTCAGCCGTTCGCGATCCACGCCATCAAATAACATCTGCGATTTGCCCAAAAGTTTGCGCTCAGAAACCGGGCCTAGCGCACGCGCGGCTTCAATCTGGGCTGCCTCAACGTTGAGCTGCACATAGCGATCCGCTAACTCTTCCATCGGCGCATTCAGCACGATTTTGCCGTGGTTGATAAACAACACATCGGTCAATATGGGCTCAATTTCTTCGACTTGGTGGGTCGTGATTAGGATCGTGCGGCTTTCGTCAAAATAATCGCCCAAAAGCTGCTCATAAAAACGCTTGCGATACAAAATATCCAAACCTAATGTCGGTTCGTCCAACACCAAAAGCTTGGCGTCTATCGCCATGATCAAAGCCAAATGCAGCTGCACGATCATGCCTTTGGACAGCTCACCCACGCGCGCACTCAGCTTGACATCCGTACCGGCTAAAAACGCCTCGCACTTTTTTCGATCAAATTTCTTGTGCACGCCTGCGGTGTAATCGATCAAGTCTTTCGCACGTGCCCAGCGCGGCAATATCGCGACATCAGCGATAAAACACACTTCTTCCATCAGCTGTTCGCGCTGCACAAAGGGATCCAAGCCCATCACTTTAAGCTCGCCTTCCACGCGGGTCAGCCCCAACATGGCTTTGATCGCAGTGGTTTTACCGGCGCCATTCGGCCCAATCAAACCCACAATGCGGCCCGCGCGGATACTAAAACTCGCGCCATCAAGTGCGGCTTTACCTTTGTACGATTTACGTAAATCACGCGCGCTGACCATTGGGCGCTGGACATCGCTGGCGGGTGCCATTTCATTGGGATCTCTCATGAGCGTAACCCCAGAGTCTGTGCGGCGGGTGTTTGAAATAGATCGCTCAAGTGAATCTCAAGCCGCGATAGGCGCGCCGCAATCGGCGGCCATTCACGTGTCAAGAAGTCCTCGCGCGCCTGAGCGCGTAGGTTTTCACGCGCACCATCGCGCACAAACATGCCCAGACCACGGCGCTTTTCCACCGCGCCCTCGCCTTCTAATTCCTGCACCGCTTTGATTACGGTAATCGGGTTAATCTTCATATCCAGGGAAATCTGTCGAACGGACGGCATTGCCTCTCCTTCGGCCACGTGGCCATCTAAAATCATGTCCAGCAGCTTGGCTTTAAGCTGCCGATAAATTGGTTGGGAATCGTTCCAGGGCGTGTCTTGCCAAAGCGCTTGCATGGACATACTCCTAGCGAAACGACGCGGGAAAAAATTTCTGCACGTCGCTCACAGCGCGATCAGGCGATACAGTTGCAGCGTCTGCGGTTGTTAGCCCTGCCTCAGTCTGTGCCTCTGAAACGGTTTGCGCAGCGGCGCTGACCAAAGCACTTACTAGCATTAGCGCGATCGCAGCCAACGCAATTAGGCCGTGACCTGACTTGATCCTATTCATCTCTAGTTCCTCGTTGAATCCAGGTGTTGTAGTTAACTATAACACCTAAACACAACGACGCTATAGGCCAGTGGTCACTGGCTGTAAAAAGTTTGTGAATTCGCATTTGTCATATCGAGCTAAAACCTGGAACATCCGCGCTCACCCGCGTCCTAAAAAGTGCCGAACCTTCATGCCTGAGCTGTCTGACGCCCGCCTGTATTTTGATTTGCCTGACCGGCTTGCGCTACGCCGGGGCGGAATGCTTGCTGGCGTGCGCTTGGCTTATGAAACCTGGGGCAAATTGAGCGCGGCTAAAGACAATGTCGTTTTGCTCTACACCGGCATGAGCCCGAGCGCGCACGCCGCCCAACATGCCAACGACTTGAGCCCCGGTTGGTGGGAAGACATGGTCGGCCCCGGCAAACCAATCGACACCCAACGCTGGTTTGTTATTTGTGCGAATTCCCTGGGCAGCTGCCGGGGCAGCACCGGTCCGGCTTCGATCAATCCATCGACCGGGAAAGCCTATCGCATGGACTTTCCCGAGCTGTCGGTTGAAGACATTGCGACCGCGACACATAAATTGTTGTGCCACCTGAGCATTGATCAGGTAAAAGTTGCGGTCGGCTGCTCTATGGGCGGCATGAGTACGCTTGCACACGCGGCACTTTTTCCAGAGCACGCCGAAAATGCGATTTTGATGTGTACCGCCGCGCGTGCGGAAGCCTTTGCAATTGCGATTCGCAGTCTGCAGCGCCAACTCGTGATGAATGACAGTAATTTTCAAAATGGCACCTATCTGCGCAGCTTTGATGTCAATTCAGGCATGGGTTTAGCTCGTAAGTTGGGCGTGATTAGCTATCGCAGCGCGGAAGAATGGCGCGCACGTTTTGGTCGTCAGCGAATCCAAGCGCCTAGTGGCGATCCGTTCGCGACAGAATTTGAAGTCGAACGCTATTTGCAAGGCCATGCGGACCGCTGGGCCGGCAGTTTCGACCCCTGCAGCTACGTTTATTTGTCGCGCGCAATGGACTGGTTTGACTTTTCCGCGCTGCAAACGAGCGGCCACGAGCGCTTTTTTAAGCGCGCATTGGTTTTAGGTGTGGCGACCGATATTTTGTTCCCGCTCAGTCAACAGGCCGAGTTAGCTCGGCATTTGGCACGTACTGGTACGCAAGTCAGCTTCTCGGCGCTCCCCAGTATTCAAGGTCATGACGCATTTTTGGTCGACATGGAAAATTTCGGCCCGGCTGTCGCGCGCTTTCTCAGTGGCCTTTAGTCGTCAAAAAGTGTTCAGATGCTAGACTCTGGCGAAATTTCCTCTTTTTAATTTGGTAGTCATGCTCAACGTTGCACCTCAAAGCCCAATGCCACCCTCGAATAGTGCGCCGCCCGCTGTGGCCAAGGCCTCAATTGCGGACAAACTTGCACTAGAAAACAACAAACTTGGCAAACGCATACGCCGTCTGACCGGCCAAGCCATCGCTGACTACAACATGATTGAAGCCAACGACAAGGTCATGGTGTGTTTGAGTGGCGGCAAGGATTCCTACACGCTGTTAGACATGTTGTTACAGCTGCAAAAGAAAGCGCCGGTGCACTTTGAAATCATTGCGGTGAATTTAGACCAGAAACACCCGGGCTTTCCCGAACATGTTTTGCCCGAGTATTTAACTAGGCTCTGCGTCAATTTCCACATTTTGGAACAAGATACCTATAGCGTCGTCAAACGCGTGATACCTGAAGGCAAAACCATGTGCGGGCTGTGCTCACGGCTTCGCCGGGGCTCGCTGTACACCTTTGCCGCCGCCAATGGCGTGACCAAAATTGCGCTAGGGCACCACCGCGATGACATCGTGCAAACCTTGTTTTTGAATATGTTTTACGGCAGCAAAATATCGGCGATGCCACCGAAACTGCGCAGCGACGATGGCCGCAATACCGTCATTCGGCCGCTCGCTTATGTGTCGGAAAGCGATATCGAAGATTACGCAGCGATTCGGGAATACCCGATTATTCCTTGCAACCTGTGTGGCAGCCAGGAAACTCTGCAGCGCCAAGCAATCAAAGAAATGTTGACGACGTGGGATAAAAAAACGCCGGGACGCGTCGAAAACATCTTTCGCAGCCTGCAAAACGTGCGGCCATCGCAGTTAGCTGATCGCGAATTGTTTGATTTTGCTAGCTTGGGGGCACGCGAGGCGGACCAAGCAGCGCGGCCCAGCATGACCGATTGGTTGCTGGGTGCAGGCGTTGCTGCAGCAGAGATTGCACCTGAGCCTGGTCCAGACACAAACACATCTAGAAAATCAATTCCATTTCCAGTAGAGGTTATTCATGGCTAGACCACGGCCAGTGCCAGCCAGACCCGCAGCGGCAAAATCGAGCGCTGGGCGAATATTTTCGGGTGTGCTTTTTGGCAGCGCCGTTATTGTTTTGCCATTTTTGCAAGCAGATAGCGCGATTGATTGGGCTATGGTGCAATTAGTTGGCTCTGGTCAAACCTATCGCACCACGGTTATGCCCAAGCCTGGCCTGACCGGCTTTAGCGCCAAAAATGTTGAAATAGACACCGGCGGCGCGCCCATACGGATCGGCGAAATCAAATTTGAGGCACCGACACTTTGGGTGTTGGCAGCAACCTATACCCGTTCAATGCTCACCCCGGGATTGAATCGGGTGAAAATCAGCTACAACAACATTGATAACCCGGATGGCTATTCACTAACCTCGCAAGAACTTCCGATTGGCCCGCGTTCTGGCGCGTTCGCCGAACTTGAAGGCTGCGGCTATATCTCGCAAATTAACGACAGCCAGCTGAAAGATCTAGGGCTTAGGCCCGGCGAAACATCAATGACTTACGAAATTATCATTGAAGGCAGCACCGTTACCACGATTGAAACGCAATCGACACCTGGCTTGGGTAGCACCACCTTTACCCGCGTTGGCGACGGTACGCGACCAGGCAAACGCTTATTCGAACGTTATGGTTTGCCGGGCGATATTATTTGGAAAAAACACAGCTGGCAGTTTAAAGATGAGGGCTTTATCAAAGCTCGCAACGAATTTTGTGCGCGCGAATCAGGCGTCACGATCGCTACGTTCCTAGCCAATCACATTGCCAGTATTGAACGCAATATGGCGGCAATGGGCATCACCGTTGGCCCAGAAGTACGGGCAATGTATATTGATTACGCCGCGAACGGCGGCAAACTCGTCGTCGCGGGTGATTTTAATAAAGACCTAGTGGAAGCTAACTACGACGATATTCCCTGGGGTGAGCAACTGCTGGCAATGCCGAGCGAAATGCAGCGTGACAAACAACGATTGAGCTTTAGTTTTCAGCCGCAACGGGAGCGGCCCTTTACGGATGATGAAGACTTACTCACTACCTTTGAGGTATTGAAGCGCGAAGGCGTGGTCGTTGATCCACTGACGCTACCCGAGGCTGGTGCCTACGCACAGGCAGCGGCGAACACAGACGCTAGCGCCAGCGCGACTGCGACAGACGACAATTCAGCCAGTGAAACCATGGTCGTGCAGGTGAAAGTAGACCCACTTTTGTCGTCAAAAGTAGTCGCGGTACCCGACGAAGATCCGATATTTATCACCAATTTTGACCAGGTCGCCAATTTAGTGGGCCGCAAGATCCGAATTGAGCGCCGCGCACGCCCAGTGATGGTCGCCACCGTGCTCGGCCGTGGCGAAACCGGGCTGCGCCTGCGAGTTTCAATCGCGAGTGGCTTTGCTGAAATCGAAGTCGCACGCGGTGAATTCGTGCGCGCGCAGGTTTATCCGCTGCGATAGAGTTTTTTCCTTTGGCATCGACGGGTGCGATTTAAGCTAATGTGAAATTCCGCTGGATCATGGGCGATGCAACCACCGTCAACTTTCACATCGGGTTGATTTTTTTAACACCGCCTAGTCGGGCGGGCGGCAGAGTGTGAACGCGAAGGTGATGACGTAGTTTCTATGAAGCGAATGCCCACTAAAACTGATATTCCGCAAAAGAAAGTATGGCGACGAGTATCAAAAACACCAATGAAAGATAGAAAAACGTTTTCCCTAAATTGATCGGCTGTCCGTTGCCATCGAGTATCGGATTTGCAGGCGTCGTTGCACTGCGCAAGGCGCGTTCTGGGCCGGGAAACTTCAGCTGAATTACATACGTTAAAGCTGCTGCCACATGCATCGAAAGCAGCACGCCGACGCGCTACATAACTAGGCTCAGCAAAGATGTTCTCACTGCCAAACATCAGCGCGCGCGCGAGTGTCACTTTGCCGAGCGCAAGCAAAACCCCGGCAGCCCAATGGCGCACCAGGGATAGTCGGTTTGAATTAGCTCATGCATCCCGCCATGCGTCCCATTCGGAAAGTGCGCCGACATCCGCGCGCCCGGCTAGCACCTCAGCTAATTTTGGCAGCCATTGACTATGCGCATGCTGTAGCTTCACAGCTTGCGCGATTACGCCTGCGAAGTCCCACTCGCCTGTGCAAACGGGTGCAATTCAAACTGAAGGCTAATCGTTCTCAGATTATCAGGTGTATGCGCCTGAAAGCGTCAACCAAACCCTGCATCGAGATGGTTTCTGGACTTGCGGCGGTTGCTTTGCTCATTTCGGCCCGCCCAGGTTCGATTTAGATGGCCTGATCATAGTCTGCTTGCGGATATCGATTTGACTCAAATGAAAGGTTAGCGCCTACGCATCCGACGCCACGCGCAGCGCAGCAGCCACCCGGCGCTGCCCAAGTAAAACAACAACATCAACAGCACCAAGCCTGGAACACGGCGCCCGGCCGGCACGGTTTGCTTGGCAAACGCGGGGGCCACGGGCTGGGTCAGGGTCAGCAAGATTGCGGCTTCGCCGATGAACGGGGCATCGGAAACATCAGACACCGCGCGCGCCAACATCAG
Organism: Rhodanobacteraceae bacterium; assembly: GCA_031409855.1. GTDB lineage: Bacteria > Pseudomonadota > Gammaproteobacteria > Xanthomonadales > SZUA-5 > JANNYA01. The sequence goes on from JANNYA010000139.1 coordinate 18,150, forward strand.
CGTTCCGCCCGGCAGCGGCCAAGACATCGCGATCATCTCAAGCGCAATTGGGCGGGCGTGATCGAAGCGCCCGTGTGCGCGCGCCGCCGCGAGGCCAAATGCGCTCGACGCCGTGCCCAGGCCCATTAGCACCGGCCCAGCGTCTACGTCGAGAAAGTTTTCCGGCCCGGCGAGTTCTGGCAGCTCGCGGAAGCCTGTCAGCATCCAACCCTCGCGATAAAAATGCGTGCTGAATTGGCTGTACCACCGCTGCGATTGCTGCGGCCAAAGATAGGCGCTGTGAAACAACATGCCCGAGGTGTAGCTGCCGCGCACGGTGCCCTGTCGCGTCAAATCGTGCCGGTCAATTGCAAACGGCGGCAGCTTCAGATCCGGCGCTTGTGCCCGCCCAATGAATGCCCGCAAGCCCCGTTCGATTCGTGCGCTTTGGTCCGTGCTTAAGGCCAGATCAGCGCGCTGCACCGCGCGCCAGGCGGCAATAATGTCGGTTGGGTAGCATTGATTTGGATAGTCATCCAGCAGGCCAAATTTAGAGGCATCCAGTTCCGCGCTTAAGCTATCTGCTTGCGTCGCCAGCAGCGCACTGTATTGAGCGCTTCCTGTCAAAAGCCGGTGCGTTGCCAAGCCGTCGATTAACAACATTCGATAGAAGACGTTCTCACGCCTTAAATAGTCATCGCCCCAATGGCGCTGCACCCAGCGGGCATTTCCAGGATCAGCAATCAGCGCCGCTGCCGCATCAATAGCAGCGCGTGCATAGACACTGGGTTGCTTGGACGGGTTCGCCCCAGGCGTGATTGACCCAGGCGCGATTAACCCAGGCGTATTTGATCGCTGTAACCAAGCCTGCTCTAAATTTTCCGTCGCACGCAGATAAAACACTGCGCCGTAGGCAGGCCATTCTGTGCCGGAAATATCGGATTGCGCCAATTTTTCAGCCGCCTGCGATGCGCGCCGCTGATCCGCCCAGCGGGCAAATCGGCGACTGAGCGCACGGTGCAATTCCCAAGCCTGCGCCGCCGGTTCCGGGCTTGCCAACGTCGCATCGAACAGCGCGCGCGCCACCATCATTGCCGGCCACGCAAAAAAAAACAGCGCGATGCCAATTTGGCCAGCTGCGATTAGCCCGTGCCAGCGAAATTTGGTTTGGGCGCGCATCTAGGGCGTGTTGAGCCCAAGAATTTGACGCAACAGCGTTCTTTCCTCCAGGTGCAAAGCCATAAAGACTCCCTCGTCTTTCGTTTTTAGATACTTGATCGCGACAAGCGACAAACGTCGAGATAGCGGTTCGTCAGAACTAAAATTCGGCATGCCGTCCTGCATCAACCCCAGCACCTTTTCAAAGTAGCTTTGCGTGCGGTCTTTGATCGGCAATTGGCCAATGCGCACTTCCAGTTCCTCGCGCTCGTACCAAATACGCAGAAAATCGACCAGCAGTGACAGCGGCTTAGCGTCACCCGTTTCCTTTACCTGCCAGGAGAGCCGCATCAGTGGTTCGGCCAACTCGTAAAGCACTTCGCGGCCGCGTTGGTGGCCCAACACATAGCCCATTTCCCGAAGCTTTTTGAGCTGGCTGGTGATGCTGGAATGCGCCGCAAAGAGTTCTTGCGCCAATGCTTTAACTTTAATAGGTTGGCTAGCTTTGCAGAGCGCCTGCACAATTTCTTGCTGCTGCGGGCTGAGCCAGCGCATGCGTTCTTGATAATACGGCGTCAGCTGCTGGTCGACCATTTCCTCAAAAGGCCGCACCAGCTCGTCTAAATTTTCGGGTGTAATCAGCGCCGACAGAATAATGTACAGCCGTGGATTACCACCGGCCAAATGGTGAATCGCCATCACGCGCGCGCGGCCACGCGGGCTGCGCAAATAGGCAGAAAGCGCTGTTTGTCGATTTAAATCGGCAATATTGATAAGCAGCTCGCGCGCCTCATTAGGATTTAGCGGCGCTAAACTTTGCGTATCGAAAAAGCCGAAAAACGTCTCGGAACGCTTCGAGATGCCGTCAAACAGGGCTTGCGCGCTGGCAGCAATGGCAAACACCGGGTTGGTTTGGATAAAGCCGCGCCAGTTGCGCAGCTCGGCCTCTGGCATTTGCGCAAACAAGCTGTCGCAATTTTCGATTATTAATAAAACTTGATGCTTTCCTAACTTTTCCAGCAGCAGCTTGCCCAACGCGGTGCGTGCTGGTTCGGGCGCCAAAGCATGAATTTCGCTGAGCGCCGCGGCGGGAAATTCGCTCGGGTAGCGCGACGCTAAGTCACGATAAATGCGCAAGCTCAGTTTGAGAAAACTAGTGCTGGTTTCATCCTCGTTGAGCCAAGCCAATCGCATCACCGAGTTCAGCTCTTGCATCGCCGTTAAACGATGCGCGACCAGGCTTAGAAAATGCGTTTTTCCCATGCCGCGCGGGCCTAGAAACATAAAATAGTGCTTGGAGCCGCCTTGTAGGCTCATGCGCAGCTTTGCAACCGTGTTCGCTAGCAGGCTTTGCCGCTGCACCAAAATCGCCTCAAGATCCGCCGGAGCGGTTCGCTGCGGTGAAAACTGCGAGATAAAGCGCTTCTCACTAATTTCGGTCACTTTTGAGCTAAACCCCATGGAATCGACCACAAGTTCACGCACGATGTTGCGATGTTTGGGCGCTGCATCACCTACAGATGCCAGAGTATCGGGCTCGGTCGTACTCACGGCAAATTTTAGCTCAGGCTCTTGCACGCCCGCAAACGAGTCGGGTGTTGGTTCAGCAGGAACTGATTTTGCTAGCCTATTCTTCATTACGCATCCCCAGTCGGATTAGACAAGCTGCACTTCAAGTTGGCGCTCAATACGCCACCAGGAACGAATCAAATCCAGGTAGTACCGATAGCAGTTTTGTTCGGTCGCGACTAAGTAATGATCCTGCACCAAAAGGCGCAGCACCGCCTTGAGTCGATCTGAACTCAGCTCGGGCTGTTGCCCGCTTACTTCCCGCTTGATTTGGGCAAAGTCTATCGGCTGTTGGCCAGCGACTGCGTCCAAGATGCACAGCGCCAGTGCCGCTTCGGTGCCGTAGTATTTTTCGAGGCGTTGGCGATAGTGTGCCAAATCCCAGTCGCCATCGAGTTTAGAAATTTCGTTGCGTAATGTCGTTTCCACCAATTGCCGCGTGATTGTACGTTCGCGCGGTAAACGTGCGATTAGTTTGTGGATGTAAAAGCCAACGTAACCTACGGAACGCGCGATTGACTGAGCCAGCACGGGCTGCATGTGTGCGCAATTGAGTTGTTCGCCCAACAGCAGCGCATGCGCAAGTTCAATCGCAGCGGCGGTTGGCAGTGGGCCCGGTTGTTCGTGGCTAAATCGATTAAGCGGGCTGTTGTGATAGCCTTTTTGCTGCAATTCCTTTAGTACATGGTGCAATCCAATCGAGCCTGTCAGCACCAGCCGAATGTTTGGATTTGCTGCCTCCATTTTTCTGACGCAATCCAGCATCTCCATCGCTTGATTGGCACCCTCGCGCTGCGCAATGTTGTCAAGCATGAATGGGAATTCATCCCAGAAGAACACGAATTTCGCACCCGAAGAATTTTCGGTATCGCCTGTTTGGCGCGCGGTTTCCAATTCCATACTTTGATTGACTTCGGAAAAAATCTGTTGTGCCCAGGTTTTCCAAGTGCGCTGACTGCTTTTCAGCTTAACTTTTTCAAACTCCGCAGCGCGCGCCTCTTCAACTAGAGCGCTGCCCAGACGTTTTATCTTTGCCCATTGATCTAGATGCGCATACGTCAAGTCATAAAGGCCCGCAACAAACTCATCCGCAGAATGAAAGCCTTGTAAATCACAGTGCGCCGCGTGCCAATGCAATGGCAGTGCGGCGCGCATCGCCAACATGATTTGTGTCTTTCCGATTCGCCGCAAATCGTTGATATAAACGCTTTGCCCGCGCAACACTTGCCATAGATGCGCGATGAATTCCTCGCGACCAACAGTCTCTTCTGGGCTCAACGTGCCGCCGGGATTACATCGCAATGGCCTAGGCATACTTAATTACGTCACAATTGAAGTACGTCAATAGTAACGCGCGTCACTAACGCCGTCAATTGAATCTCAGAGCAATCGTCTCCACTTTAATTGAAGTATCGATTAATTAATGGCCGCAATACCCTTGGCACGAGCCCTCAATACAACTGCCGGTTCAAACCCAAAGCCTGCAAAATTTTGCTGGCAATTTCCTCAATCGAGGTATGTGTACTCGACACCGAAGGAATGGCTTCACGGCGGAACAGTTTTTCCGCCGCATCCACTTCCCAACGGCACTGTGCAATCGCGGCGTATTTGCTGTTGGCGCGGCGTTCCGTGCGAATTTGGCTGAGGCGCATCGGGTCGATACTCAAGCCATAAACCCTTGCCTTTTGCGCTTTCAGGCGCGGCGGCAGCTCGCCGTGTTCTAAATCTTCTTGCACTAGAGGATAGTTCGCGGCGCGGATGCCGTAATGCAGCGCCAAATACAGGCAAGTGGGTGTTTTACCCGAGCGCGATACGCCGACTAGAATCACTTCGGCGTCGGAAAAGTTGACGTCGATGCCATCGTCGTGGGTCAGCGCATAGTTGGTTGCATGCATGCGCGATTCGTACTCGGCGTAATTATTCAGCCCGTGCGCTTTGCCGACACGCGGCGTGCGGGGGCGGCCCAATTCTTGTTCCAGTGGCCCAATGAAGGGCGCGAACACATCCAACATTAGCGCGCCACTTTCGGCAAGTATCGCGCTCAAATCCGGATCGACCACAGTGTTCACCACAATCGGGCGCTGCCCGGTGTCGGCCCTGGATTGCTGCAATTGCGCCAATGCCGCGCGCGCCTTGGCTTCGTTATCGACGAATGCTAGGCGGCACGTTTGAAACTCGGTGCCATCAAATTGCGTGAGCACACTGTGACCAATAGTCTCGGCGGTAATGCCGGTGCCGTCGGAAATATAGAAAATGGGGCGTTTGGCGGAATTCGTCATTGTTATTTTGGCCAGCGAATAAATTTTGCGTAAAAAAGCGGTGAAACTTGCACTTGAGTTGGTCTAGTCTGCGTTACTTCTGCGCCATTAGTTCTAAACCCATGAAAATTGCCTTCCTTGCCAGCAAAGTCCAGCCCGCACAAGATAGCTTAGCCTTGATGGTAGCGCGCTATGGCAATGTCGCGATTGAGCACGCGGAGGTGGTAGTGGCCTTAGGCGGCGATGGTTTCATGCTGCAAACGCTGCACCGCACCAAAAAATATGGTTTGCCGGTGTTTGGCATGAAGCAGGGCTCAGTCGGGTTTTTGATGAATTTGTATCAAGAACAGGATTTGATGGAGCGTCTTGAGCAAGCACAGTCCGCCACTTTGCGGCCGTTAAAGATGGTGGTCACGACCGAATCGGGTGGAAGCGCGGAATCTTTGGCCGTGAATGAGGTTTCCCTGCTGCGGCAAACCAAACAGGCGGCAAAAATCCGAATTTGGGTCAATGAAAAACTGCGCGTGGACGAGCTGGTGTGCGATGGTGCGATGGTGGCAACGCCAGTGGGATCAACGGCTTATAACTTGTCTGCGCACGGGCCAATTTTGCCGCTGAATTCCGACGCGCTGGCGTTAACGCCCATTAGCCCGTTCCGCCCAAGACGCTGGCGCGGCGCGATCATCAAGCGCGAATCGATGGTGCGCTTCGAGATTTTAGATCATTACAAACGCCCGGTGAGCGCCACCGCCGACTCCACCGAAATTCGCGATGTCGTTGAAGTCACCGTGCAAGAAGCGCTAGACGAGCGCTACACAGTCATGTTTGACCCTGAGCACAATCTGGAAGAACGCATTTTGAACGAGCAATTTGCGTTTTAAATCATTGGCTTAGTCAATTTTATGCAAATTGAAGAAATTTTCATCAATTTACATAAAAATCATATCATGACGGCATGATTACTCGCGCCACCTACATCGCCCGCGACCTGCGCGACTTAGCGGTTGTGCACGATCTGGCACGCTTCGAACGTTTTGTGCGCCTATGCGCTGGGCGCGTTGGGCAATTATTGAACTTGACGAGCCTGGGCAATGACGCGGGCGTTAGCCATACCCCGCGCGTGCATGGATCGATTTATTACAAACCAGCTACGTCGTTTTCTTGTTGCCACCCTGGTTCACCAACACCAGCAAACGCTTAGTCAAAAGCCCAAAGCTGTATTTTTATGACGTTGGGCTTGCCAGCTGGCTGCTGAATTTGCGCAGCGCCGAACATGTCACACGCGATCCTGCACTCGGGCACTTGTTTGAAAACATGCTGGTAATAGACGCGCTCAAACAGCGCTTCAACGCGGGTGAATCTGGCGAGCTGTATTTCTTCTGTGATGCCACCGGCAGTGAAGTGGACTTACTGATTCCCAATGGCCGCCAGTTCGACGCTATCGAGATGAAAGCCGGTGCCACGGTAAATCCCGACTATTTTCGGGGTCTATTGGCTTTTGATAAAGCATTTCCGACGGCAATAGCAAGCGGCAGCGTGGTTTAGGGCGGCGTGGAGTCGCAGACTAGGACGCGCTGGGGGGGTTCGGGGTTGGCGGGCTAGCTGATTTGCCTATCAATGGGAATTTTTTGCCTTGGAGACTTTTTAGTTCCATTTTTCTAAACCAACAACATCACCGGCGGCAAAGTCCCTAGCGACTTTGCACGTTTGGCGAATGCTCTATCGAAACTCAGCATATTTATACAGGTTTTGACTCAGATAAATCTGAGCCCGCATTCCGACTGCACTGAGTTCGCCGAGTCTGCTCGCGGCTTAAAGTTTCCCTACCCCGCCAATCAACGCGGGTAACTCGAAAACTAGAAGCCAACCTCAAACTCAAGGAAAACCCATGAACGCATTCAATCGTATTTTAGCTGCTCTCGCTTTTGCTGCACTCTCGCTCAGCCCAGCCGCATTTGCTGGCAAACCGGTCAATGTCAATGCCGCAAGCGCGGTTGAACTAGCCGATTCACTTGACGGCATTGGAGATGCCAAAGCCCAAGCCATC
>JANNYA010000140.1:0-12572 GCA_031409855.1 Rhodanobacteraceae bacterium
TGAGCCAGCTACTCTACATCAGTTTTTCAGGGCGTCAAGAAAATCTTGCTTATTCAAACCTGTTTTGTTCAGGTTTCGGTTAGGTGGCCCAGTCAGTGAAAATGTTTGAAGCCATGCGCATACTTTGGATACACCCAAAAACTTCGCTGCGCTTTATGCTCCGCTCAAATAACCATGAGCCATCTCAATGATCCAAACCAAACTGCCGAAAGTTGGCACCACCATCTTTACCGTTATGAGCAGCCTTGCGCTACAACACAACGCCATCAATTTAGGCCAGGGTTTTCCAGATTTTGCTGGCCCGCAAGGGCTGCATGATGCGTTAACCAAACACGTACTTGCCGGTCGCAACCAATATGCGCCAGCGCCGGGTGTGTTGAAGTTACGTGAGCAAATCGCGATTAAAACTGAAACGCTTTATGGACGTAAGACCAATCCTGACAGCGAAGTCACGGTGGTTTCGGGCGGCAGTGAAGCGCTGTATGTCGCCATCGCCGCCAGCGTTCACGCTGGCGAGGAAGTGATCGTGTTGGACCCTTGTTACGACTCTTACGATCCAGCGATTGCGCTGTGTGGCGCCACGACGGTGCACGTTCCTATGGATGCCCCGGATTTTGCGCCAAACTGGGAGCGAGTCAAAGCCGCAATCACGCCGCGCACGCGCATGATTATGATTAATTCGCCGCATAACCCAACCGGAGCAATGTTGACCCGTGCGGATCTAGATGCGCTCGCCGAGATCACGCGCGACACGCGGATTTTGATTCTTAGTGATGAGGTTTATGAGCATATCTATTTCGACGGACGCCGCTTTGAAAGCGTACTTTCGCATCCTGAGTTAGCGTTGCGCAGCTTTGCAGTTTCTAGTTTTGGTAAGACGTATCACATCACCGGTTGGAAAGTCGGCTATTGCATCGCGCCCCCGGCGCTGACTGCGGAATTTCGCAAAGTGCATCAATATCTAACCTTCTGCACCTTTCATCCGGCGCAGTGGGCATTGGCGGACTTCCTTGAGTCCGACCCAAAACACTACCGCGACCTGCCGCACTTCTATCAAGAAAAACGTGACGACTTTACCGCGCTGATGCAACCCTCGCGTTTCAAACTATTGCCGGTGCAGGGTGCATATTTCCAACTGTGTGACTACAGCGCAATTTCGGACAAATCCGATCTGGATTTTTGCCGTTGGTTAGTGGAGGAAGTAGGCGTCGCCGCCATTCCCATGTCAGCGTTTTATGACGCGCCACCAGAGCAGCGCTTGATTCGTTTTTGTTTCGCAAAGCTTGGAGCAACGCTTGAAGCGGCGGCCACGCGGCTCTGCTCGATATAGGAAAACTTATGCAAAATTTGCGCGTTACCCTAATTCAAGCAAGCACAGTTTGGCACGACGCGGCAGCGAATCAGGCGCTTTACGGCGAACTGTGCCGAAGTGTTAAAGCTCAAACCGATCTGATTGTATTGCCGGAAACCTTTCTGAGCGGCTTTTCGACAGATGTTGCGGCGAATGCGCAAAGCATGCAAAGCGAAAGCATCGCCTGGCTGCAAACATTAGCTCGTGAATGTGGCGCAGTGGTGACGGGCTCAATTGTTGTTCGCGACGCAGGCACGGTATTTAACCGCTTGATCTGGATGCGCCCGGATGGCAGCCACAGTTACTACGACAAGCGCCATTTATTCCGCATGGCGGGCGAACACGAGCGCTTTGGCATGGGCCAAGCGCGCTTAATTGTTGAACTAAACGGCTGGCGCATTTGCCCGATGGTTTGTTATGACTTACGTTTCCCGGTGTTTGCGCGCAACCGTTTTGCCGATGCCAAGGCCGAGAACCGCGACTACGACGCGCTCATTTTTGTCGCCAACTGGCCCAGCCCGCGTAGCTATGCGTGGAAAACCCTGCTGCGCGCGCGTGCCATTGAAAATCTGAGCTATTGCGTAGGCGTCAATCGCACCGGCACCGATGGCAACAACTTAAATTACAGTGGCGACAGCGCGGTGCTGGATTATCTGGGTCAGCCCATGATTGAGTGCGGCGCGCAGCCGCAAGTCGTGACTACGACGCTGTCTTGGACAGCATTGCAAGAACACCGCAGCCGCTTTCCGGCGTATTTAGATGCCGATGAGTTTGAGTTGAAATGAGTACTGTTTCGGCATCAGTCTCGCAGGCGGTCGCCACACTTCGGCGCGGCGAATTGATCGGCATGCCTACCGAAACGGTGTATGGATTGGCTGCGGATGCGCGCAATCCGGAGGCGATCGCGCGTATTTTCGCGCTCAAAGGCCGGCCGGCCGAGCACCCGGTTATCGTGCACCTAAGCGATGCGGAGCAAATGCGCGCCTGGGCGAAAGATATTCCAGAGCGCGCTTGGCAGTTGGCAAAGCAATTTTGGCCCGGGCCGATGACGCTGATCTTGCACAAGCAACCGGGCGTGCTAGATTTAATTACCGGTGGTCAAGACAGCGTGGGTTTGCGTGTACCGAATCACCCGCTCGCGTTACAACTGTTAGCAGAGTTCGACGATGGGCTTGCGGCGCCGTCGGCAAATCGCTTTGGCCACATCAGCCCAACTACAGCACAACATGTGCGCGACGAATTTGGCGATGAGCTAGAGATGATCTTGGACGGTGGCGCGGCACAGATTGGCATCGAATCCAGCATTATTGATGCACGCACACCGGAGTTACGTATTTTACGACCCGGCGCGATCACTGCGGCGCAAATTGCACATTTGACTGCAGTTGTAACCACGGGCTCAGCGCTATCTACGCCGCGCGTTTCCGGCGCCTTGCAAAGCCACTATGCACCGCGCACTCGAACCAATTTATGTGATCGCACAGAATTGGGCGCTTCCTCCGCTGAAGCGTTGGTTTTATGTATTGCCACCCTGCCCACTTCGCATGACGGCATTGCGCTCAGCGCGAATCCAGCCGAATACGCCAGTGCGCTCTACGCGGCATTGCGCGCGCTCGATGCACGAGGCGCGTCACAAATCTTGATCGAACGACCGCCGCGAACGCCTGCTTGGGTGGCTGTTTGGGATCGAATTTCACGGGCCTGTGCATCGGCGTAAAGTGCATCAAACATCAAACCCGTTCAACCTCAAAGGGGCGATCAGCCCTAAATTTTGCATATTTGTGGCGTTCGGCAGGCGTGTTGCGCCGTGGGGATGCAAGATAATTTGTTTCATGCACACTTACTTTTCCTCGCATCTCCAAATTTTCCAACTTCAATAGCAAACTCCGTGACGAGCAAATCATGAAAAATCTTATTAAGTCTTTTAGTTTTATTGCGACTACTATTTTATTGCAGTGCTTTAGCCAATCTGCGCATTCAGAAAGCACCATTGATATCCAGATTTTAAATGCGATTGTCAAAGACCAAGTGGTTGCTGGCGCTGTGGTCACGCTACAAAAGAATGGTGAGCAGTCGGTTTCTGCAATAACGAATGCGCAAGGTCAGGCGAGTTTCCCGGTCAAATTTGTCGATGATCAAACAACGCTCTTGATCGTTAAGAAGGCTGGCTATTCAAATCTGGTGGTAAAGTGCCCGTGTGCAGGAACTACGTATGCAATTAGCCCGGTGATGACCAGTTTAGACGGCATGCGGGTCGTGTTAAATTGGGGCGCTAACCCGAGCGATTTAGATTCGCATTTGGTGTATCCGCGCAATCATGTTTCCTTTGTTAGTCAAAAGGGTGATCTAGCCAATTTAGATGTTGACGACACCACAAGCTATGGCCCGGAAACGATAACAATTGAAAAGAAAAAGGAAGGCGAGCGCTATGTTTATGCCGTTCATAACTACTCGGAGCGGGAAAATTTAAGCTCAAACTCTTTATCCAATAGCGCAGCTAAAGTATTTGTTTATGTAGGTCAGACCTTAATTAGAACTTATTATGTGCCAAGCAATAAAATTGGCAATATGTGGGCAGTATTTGCGGTGACCGCCGATGGCGAATTTCAAGACTATAACGTCTTAAAAAGCGTAACCAGCCACGACCGCTTAGAATTGGCTGAGTTTCAAGGCTATATTGAGAAAACGACGGTGCCGACCGCGACTTACAGCGTTGCCAGTCAAGCCGATGCTAAGACCTCGAACCGGCTGGGTGAAGCGGCTTATCATGCGGGCAAATATGATGACGCCATTCGCTTGTATCAAGCGGCAATTGAGGCGGATGGCAACTATGGCCAGGCTTACAGCAATTTAGGTTTGGTGTTTCAAAAGGCGGGGCGCGTATCGGAAGCGCTGTGGGCCAATCGTAAAGCTATCGCTTTAGCTAACGGTACGACCGCAGCGGTAGTTCGGGCCAGTTCGCACTATAACAATGGCAAAATCTATGAAGCGGCTTCGCAATGGCAAGATGCACTGCGGGAATTCCGCGCCGCAAAAAGTGAAAATGCGAATCCGGTTTACGATAAATCGATTTTGCGCATGCAGCAAAAAGGCGCTCGCTGATGCCGCTGGCTAAGTTAATTAGACTGGCGGCGATTGCCGGACTGCTCGCGCATTCAATGGTAATCGGCGCCAGTGGGCCTGCGGTGGTTGCCAAAGCTGAGCAAACGCTTTGGCCAGAAGCCATCAACACGCCAGCAGGCTTTGACAAAGCCTCGCGCGCGTCGATATTGACTTACCTGGTGGTGCTGAAGGAATTGCAGGGTTTATCTGATGCGCAAATGTTGCAGCGCTTTAAAATCAAAAGCATCAACCGCGCATCCGTTGAAAAGTGGATTGCCAGTGAGCGGTCGCTTTCGCTCAGAAATTTTCAACACGCAGCAAAAAATTGCACACCGCCCGATTGGAGCTGCGTTCAAAGCGCCGATATACAGCAGTTGCTTGGCAACGCAGGCCGAGTAAAAGCACCCGCGTCGTTGCTAGCCTGGCACGATAATTTGCTAGCTTTTTGCCGCAGCTATTTGTCCGAACAACTGCGTTTAGCAGCACTTTTTCCGAAAATTAGTAGCGAAATTGATCGTTTTAACGACGGGGAATGGAATGGCGACGCGCTAGCAGACCGGGAGTTTTATCTAAGCTTTGACGATGGGCCCACAGCTGCCAACGGCAGCACCGATAGCACCTTAAAAATGCTGATGGCGCATAAAAAGAGCGCAGTGTTTTTTCTTTTGGGTGCTAATTTAGAGACGCGATTGAAAGCGACGAATGCTTCTGCTTTAGCAAGCGCGTATGCCGGTCAATGTGTCGCCTCACATGGTTGGAGCCATGTTTCGCACGCCAATGGCGATCAATGGCAAAGTTCAGTCATACGCACGCATTCGCTGCTGAATACCGTATTTGCGCTGCCATCGAGCCAAATTTTGCCGCTATTTCGCCCGCCTTATGGACAACGCAAAGCCGACAGCGGCGCTTTTTTTAAGGCGCAGTCCTTGAAAGTTGCGCTTTGGAATCTTGATTCCCAGGATTGGAATACGCAGGTAAGTAGCTTTGATGTCGTCAATCGCATGCTGACGCTAATGCTAATTAAGCGCCACGGCGTATTGCTGTTTCACGACATTCACCCGAAAGCAAATAGCGCACTGCCGAGCATTTTTGAGGCGCTGGGCAGCAGCGTTATTTGGGGTGAATGTAGTGGTTTGGGACAGTTGAAGTAGTGGCGTAGCGCGCCATTGCTACTTTTTAGGCGCAACCCGTAACGGCACAGCAGCGTCTGCAACATGGCGTGTCGCTTGACTTGTCGTCACCGGTGACGGCTCAGGCTGCCCTTTGGAATCACTATCTAGAACAGGAATTTGCGCACCATCAGCATCAGACCCGTTTGGCGGTGTTGGGCTCTCTGCAGGCTTAAGATATTCACGCAAATCAGGCAGCACTGGCACTTTATTTTCAGGCGTCAACACACTGCGGTTTTCGATACTACGCAATTGATCGTCGCGAATGGCGTTGTATTTGCCAAAAGTAATCGTGTCTTCCGCCATGCCATCGCGCACTATCGTCGGCTTGATAAATACCAGCAAATTGCTGCGTTTAACGGTGTTGCCGCGACTTTTGAATAAATTTCCCAGTAAAGGAATTTTGCTCAAACCCGGCACGCGCGATTGGCTTTCAGTCAGCGTTTCTTGCGTCAAACCGCCGAGCACCAACATGCCACTATCACGCACAATGGCTTGCGTCGAAATTTTCCGTGAGTTGGTGACTAAATCAACGGCACCGGTGTTGTTTTTCGCAGGCAGCAGATCACTGACTTCTAATTCAATGTCCATGCGTACCGAATCGCCCTCATTTATATGTGGCGTGACTACTAATTTAAGGCCAACTTCCTTGCGCTCGATGGTCTGAAACGGATTGGCAGCACCGCCAGCGCCAGGCGCACCCGCATTGGTTTGATAGTTACCGGTCACAAAAGGCACTTCCCTACCGACGCTTAAAGTCGCTTTCTGATTATCTAGCGCAATCGTGGACGGACGCGAGAGCACATTAGCGTTCTCGTCCCCGGCAAACGCATTTGCCAGCGCGCCCAACTGCGCAATGGGCGTCGTGCTTCCCGGCAAAGTAAGCGAGCGAACCACGCCGATGTTTAAACCGCCCGTGTCTGCAAGCGTACCTAACCCGCCCGCAACGCCGGTGGCTCCCGCAAGTCCACCTTGCACCGTCAAAATACCTGGGCTGCCGGGAAAGTTAGTGCCGCCGACAAGCCCAGATTGGTAATCACCCACCTGCCACTGAATGCCGATTTTTTTGGAATTGTCTTCGCTAATCTCAACCACAATCGCCTCAATCAACACCTGCGCCCGGCGTATATCCAACTTGCGCACCAAACCTTTCAGTTCGCGCAATACCGCAGGCGGCGCGGTAACAATCAAGGAATTAGTTTCCTTATGCGCTTGAATCACGGTCGATGAACCTAGCGAAGCTTGCGGTGCACCGCCAATCACGCCCGCGGGTGCGTTGCTGGCACCCGCAAGTGGCGCGCCCGTGCCGGTGCGTGAACCGCGCAGCACGCCTTCCAAAATGCCGACCAATTGTTCGGCATCGGCGTAGCGCAAATAGATCACTTCCATCGTATCGCTGCCAGCGAGTGGCGTGTCCAAGGTCGCAATCAACGCGCGTAATTTTAAGCGCCGGGAGCGATCACCGCTGAGCAAAATCGAGTTGGTGCGTTCGTCTGCGACTACTTTTTGGGTCGGATCATTGCCGCCTGACAGGCCATTAATGGTGCGCACGACTTCTGCCGAGTTGGCGTTGCTCAAGGGCACCACTTCAATGTCGGCTTGTGATGCTTGGTCGATGCTGCGAATAATTTCGATCATGCGCGCGACGTTACTGGCGCGATCAGCGACCACTAAGCTGGAGGAGGCATTGTGCGAAATCAGTTGCGCGCTCGGGGATTTCAGCGGGTTTAAAATCTGCACCATCTCCGTTGGCGTAACGTGCTTCAGATCAATAATGCGCGTCACCATTTCATCGCCACCGGCGGCACCTAAACCGACCGCGCCATCCGCAGCGGCCTTTTGATCCGGCACGATGCGCACCGCGCTGCCCGCTTCAATGGCGCTAAAGCCATGTACGCGCAGCACTGATAAAAACGTTTGATATAGCTCGTCTTTGTTCAGCGGTTGGCTGCTGACGACGTTGACTTTGCCTTGCACAGCAGGGTCGACGATAAAGGTTTTGCCGGTGATTTCGCTAACAGTGGCGATCAAAACATTGACATCCACATCTTTCAAATTAAGCGTGTGCGGCGCGCCGTCGGAGGCATCGCTCCAGGCGTTTGGCGCAAATGTGCTGCCCGCGCTCAACAGTGCGAAGGCTAACAAAATTTGGGTATAGCGCTTTGCAGAAACCATAGAAAAACGGCTTTGTTAGTTGGTTACCTAAAGCGTACCGCAGGTAGCGTGATTTCGCGACCCTCTCGTCGCACAATTATCAACGCTTCGTTAGCACTGGCTAAGCTATTGGCTATTTCCTGGCCCTTGGTGATGCTGTCGATGCGCGTGCCGTTGACGGAAACAATGACGTCATCCGCACGAATGCCCGCACGCTGCAGCAAAGGTTCATTCGCGCCCGCCGCTAGCTTGACGCCCTGCAAGCCGCCATTCGCATCAAAAACCGGGCTGAGCATACCCATCATCGCGGCCGGATTGGCCATCACTTGCTCGCGCACTGCGGCGAAGGAGGCTGTCGAGCCACCGACCATTGGATTAACAAAAGCGTTTGGATCCCCGCCAATCGCGGCCAAATTCACTGAGCCAGGTTGATCCATCACGATCCCCGCCGGTGCGGTATTGGACAGCAAAGACGCCGCTGTCGATTGTTTGACCAAGCGCAAGGTTTCCAAACGCCCTTGAAACATCAGCACAACACGATCCTGATACACCGCGTCCACCGTGGCCTGACCAACAATTTCGCCGACCTGATACTGGCGCTGTTTGTTGTTTTCATCAACGATCATGGCCACGCCCATCTTTGGGTCCCGCCCGGCGGCGGTGCCGATCAGCGTCAACTTAAGTTGAGTTTCGGGCGCATCTGGCGCGTTTGGCAGTTCGCCTGCTGCGGTTTGGCCGAATAAGTGATAGCTCGCCAGCGTGGCTTGCGGTGGTGCGGCGGGTGGCGTGGCCGTGATCATAGCTCGCGGAGTATTCGCTTGGATCGGACTTTCTTGCTCCGGAAAAAATGACCACAGCAGCTGCACCAGTGTCCAGGCCAGCCATAAACCCGCGAGCGCGGCAATGAGCGCGGGTAACGCACGCGTCAGAGTTGATTGGCGTGATTCGCCGAGCAATGCTGCAACGCCGCCGCGCATTAGCTCGCGTCCCCGCTGGGTTTCGGTACTGATGCGCCGGAAAAATTGACGCCGGGCTTTACAATGAAGGCTGAGCTAACCGCGCTCGATCCGCTGCGGCTGTGGTTTCCTAATTCAGGTTTTAAGCCGGTGGTTTCGGTGTCTAGTACGATTTGCATGGTTTTACTCAAAGCCGTTGGCAAATAATTCATCTATACCACATTGGATGTTTGGCCCCACGCAAGGATCAGATACAGAAACACCAGCCAGCGGAAACTCCGCTGCATCACTCAAACCATCGCCGTCGGAATCCGCGCGCGTTGGATTGGTGCCTATAATGTATTCAAGGCCATCGATCAAGTTATCGGCATCGCTGTCAATATTAGGGTACGCATAGCCAATGTGCATATTGCTGCCCACTGGATAAGCGGAAACATACCCTTCGGATTCCCGCACGCTGCGCTCGCTTTCAAGAAAAATAGCGCAATCGTCCTCGGTTACTTTGCACTGGCGATAAAGTTTTTCTGCACCACGCGGAACACACGCGGGCGCGGGCGCGCAGCGGTCATAAACATAGCCTTGCAGGCCACGAAAGTCATAGCCATCGGCCTTGGCAATTTCTAATTCGGCGACACTAGTAACCAACAAAAAATCCCGGTTTCTAAGATTACATCCGGAACCGGTGGTGCAGCCGACTGGAAAACTTCGGCTACGGTCTAACCAGTACAAAGGCACGGTATTTGGATGGCTCACATTGGCTTTAAATTCGGTGGTCAAAACGAAGGTGCTGGCCAGCGGGATTGCAATGGCAGGCACCGCCGTAGCGGATTCTGGAAACCCGTTGTAACCAAACGTTAACGTGCCGCGCGGCGCATAAGATGCCGCCGTATAGTTTATTAGCGCTACCGCCGCTTGTGGCACAGTGACATAGGCCCAATCAGTGGCACCGACGCTGTAGAGTGAAAACAGTGGCGTCAGGCGGTTCTTAACGGTGTTGCCAGCCACCGTGCCCAGCATGATCTTTGCGGCTATTTCGGCATCCGGAATGCCATAGCCAAACTGCGGGCTCCAGGGTGCGCCGCCTGGGACTGTGGCAGCACTTACGACGACATCACGAATGCCAATCGCATCCGCCGCATTTTCCGGGTTGCCCGCAAGTAACAATGGATTAATGGAGCGCAATAACCCGGCCAGCCCAGAGTAAAGCGGTGCCGACATGGACGTGCCCGTACACAGGCCACGGCCATCACTGGGATTGCCATCGGTGGCATCGCCGCATTCTAAAAATTGATTCCAAGTTGCACCTGGATACGCAGTGGAATAAACGTCGCGCGCGGGCATAGTGATTTCCTGGCGGCGCTCACCTGGCGACGTAGCGGTAAAGTTTGAGCCGCATTCTTGACCCGGTGGCACAGAATTTGGACATTCACCGGTACGAAGGTTTGGCGGCAAATCCAAACGTTCATTCCAAAAGCTCAAATCGGGTTCCAGGCCACCAACGGCAACGACGCGTGGATCCTGAGCCGGAAAATTGATTGACGTTCGAGCGTTGCCTGAGGCCGCGACCAACAACACACCGCGTTGCTGCGCGTAAGTCATCTGCAGGCACCAGGCGTCGTTTGGAATGGCGGCGCAGCGGTTTAACATGCCTTCTGGTAAAAAACCGAAGCTTTGATTCGTGACTTGTACGCCGATATCAGTGGTGTAGGTTAACGAGGCGATAACTCCGAACGTTGATACGCCCGTTCCGACGGTTCCCGTGCCAGTGTTACATACATCATCGCCAATTCGCCATGGCGCAATTCCGCAATTTTTGCAGGCTCCTTGAATGCCGTCAAAGTTAGCATGGTTGGCACTGATTAAACCGGCTGTGTGGCTTCCGTGCCCGGCAAAAGAGGGCACCATAAATCCGTCGCCGTCAGGATCACAAATCGGAAACGTTGTAGACACAGGACGCCTTTCATCCGCATTAGACCCAATAATTAACCCAGGTGGTTCTAGACTTGTGCTTTGTCCGGCGTCTGCAGCATAGGTGGATAAAAAATTACCGCCGGTATAACTGCCAGCAGCGTTGAAAGCGAGGAAATCGGGGTGAGTGGTGTTTAGTCCATTATCAATAGTTGCAACCAAGCCCCAACCACCTGCATGAATCCAAGCCCGGTCGAAGCCTAGATCAGTGATCCATGTCTGATTGGGGGTTCCTGAAAAAGCACTGCTAATTAACCCAGGTTGGCGCGAAAACTGGTTTTGCGCAGGCGTGGCGAAATCGACTAAAGGCATCTGCGTCGCATACACCACATTCGGGTCATTCCTTAACGCCATTAACGCATTCTGCAAATTTGCCGTTGGCGGATAAACAATAATAACTTGGCGTTCCAACTTGGCGCGCGCTTCATTGGGATTGTTTTGTATCCACGAGTTAAAGTCTCCAGTAGCTCGACGTGGCAACAAATAGAATGCGCGAGTTGGATTTTCCGCTACGAACCCAGCGCTTAACACACCTAAATAACCACCACTGAAATTAATCGGTTCGACTAAAGCTATTGGTGCAGGCGCGCCAGGCGCACTTGAAAGCAGCACCAACAGCGTCTTTTCATTGGATTGAGCAAAACCCGTCGAACTTACTATAGCAATACTGAAAAGAGTAAAACGCTTTGCGCCAAAGCACGCGATCGCAAAAATCAACGCAATAAGTAGTACCGCACTACCAATTCCAATTGAAGGAACGGAGGCTAAAAGCGACGGCGTACCCTGGCTCACTGTAAGTACTGCCTGGCTACCTAGGACCGTATTAGGAAAGGTAGTTCCAGCTAGGTCGTTTAGAATCCAAATCCGGACTTGATAGTTTCCTGCCGGTCGTGGAGTGATATTAAATTGATTAGTCGCAATAGGAAGGTTGCAAAAGCCGCTAGGATTAACAAGTCCAGGCGAAAAAATATCTATCGCCGCATCAGAGTACTCGATCCTTAGCGGCCGCCCACCTGGGATTTCAAATCCGAGCCCATGACAAATCCCGCTGCGCACTGACGCCACAATTGACTGCGCCGAATTCGGTGCAATGGGCGCGAAGGTGGGCGGGTCAACAAAGGCCAATGCTTGAGCGGAGTAAAAACAAAACGCCATGAAAATAAACTTAAGAAAAAAATTGTCTGACTTTTTCATTGATAACTCCTTGAAATTAATTAGAACGCACGGGTAGGATTTTCCGCTACGAATCCTGGGCTTAGTGCGCCCAAATATCCGCCACTGAAACTCACCGGTTGAACTAAACTAATGGATGCTAGCGCGCCGGGTGCGGCTGAAAGTAACACCAACAGCGCTTTTTCATTTGACTGTGCAAAACCCGCCGAACTGACGAACAAGGTAACGCTGAAAATCGTCAAGCGTTTGGTGCGATTTATGCGCAAGATGACAAGTAAAACAAGTGCTACCAGTATTAAACTCGCGCTAATGCCGATCGTAGGAACCGGGGTTAGGAGCGCTTGGCCTTGCGTAACGGTTAGCGTTGCCTGGCTAACCAGAGTCGTGGCAGGCACTGGGAATGCTAGATCATTTAGCATCCAGATGCGGACTTGGTACGCGCCAGCAGGACGCGGAAGAACAGTAAAACTAGTGGTGGCAATAGGGACATTGCAAAAGCCGCTTGGGCTAGTAGACCCTGGCGTAAATATATCGATAATTCCGCTAGCGTACTCGATCCAGCCTTGTCCAATGAGGTATGAGCCTGAGTTCGCGACGTGAATCCAAGCAGGCGTGAGCCTGAAATTGGATTAGGCGAGGTGGTTTTGATGAGTTGATCATTCAAGGATGGTGATCAACATGAACGAAACACGGCTAACG
>JANNYA010000141.1:0-76701 GCA_031409855.1 Rhodanobacteraceae bacterium
CACTTTTTTGGTGCGTTCGGATAACCTAACGGTAGGCCCCGCGCCGCCCATGTTGCCTGTGCCGAGTTTTTCGGGCCTGGGCGTATTTTTAATGATTGGGCTGCTGTGTGGCATGGGAATGTGGGCGGCGCGGCGTCGGTAGAAAATTCAGAGGGCAAGCGCTTGCGGTGATTTGGCTTGATTAGGGCTTGCTATTACCTCAAGTAATTCGTTAGCGTAGCGCGCTTAGCTGTTGATTTATAAGTGAATACTATGCAAAAAAAGCTCACAACTGTGTTGGCCGCAATGGCTGCTCTGGTTTGGCTGGGTAACGCGTACGCGGGTTCCTGGTTCGCCGTGTCACCAAAGCCAAACGAACGTGCTATTAAGGCGATTTATGCGCAGATCGATCAAGCGACGAGTGGCTTTCAAGCTGGTTTAGCGCTGAAACGGGCCGGTAGCCCTAAGACCGCCCAGGTTAAACTTGATTTGGCGCTTAATACACTCAGCGTGGCGGCCGAACGCTGTAGCACTACTCTGGGTTGTGAAAACACGCGGTTTTTTAGCGCTTATCAGGCGCTGATAAAGTTGCAATCAAACGCGCTGGGCACAGAGGTAGCCGTTGATGATATCGCTACCGACGCGCTGGAGTTGCAGGGAAGCCGCGAACGCATGATCGGTGCGAATTTGCCGCAGATGCATAAGGCGATGACCTTGCTCAAGGGCCGGCGCTTGAAGGATGTGATTACCCTCAACGAACCGGTGAAAGCGGCGCTGGACGAATGGTTAACTTGGCTGCGCCCACAGTTGATTGAAACCTATAAGAATTACGCTTATATGCGCCCGCTTATGTTGCCAGAGTACGAAAAGGCGGGTTTGCCAGAAGCAATTTTGTTCGGAATTTTGGCGCAAGAATCGTTTGCCCGCGTGCATTCTTTGTCGAAAGCGGGTGCCGCAGGCCCGCTGCAGTTTATGCAAGCGACTGGCTTGCGCTATGGCTTAGGCGTGGAAAATGGCTTTGATATGCGTTTTGATCCGCAAGCCGCAGCGCGCGCGAACGTGGGCTACATCAATGAGCAACTAGCGCGGCTCAACAACGATTTGGAACTCACGCTTGCCGCTTACAACGGTGGCGAAGGCCGTGTTGGTCGCCTGCATGAGCAATACAAGAAAGGCTTTTGGAACGACAAAGTGTATTTTTCTTTGCCGCAAGAAACGCGTAGTTACGTACCCAAGGTGTTGGCAGCCGCGTATTTGTTTTTGCACCCGGAAGAGTTCAATTTGAAATTCCCCGAGGTCAATGGCGCCACCGTGGAAAGTCAAATCAATAACGCGATGAGTTTGAGCGAATTGAGCATTTGCTTAGGCCAAGAAGGCCGCGAGGACGGTTGGTTTCGCACTTTGCGCAATCTAAATCCGCGCATTCGGCCCGACAACCGCATGGCGCCGGGCACCAAAGTAAAAATGCCGCAGGCGGCGATGGCGGCGTATCGCGGCCATTGCGACAATGCTGAATTTATGGCGCGCATTTCCGGCTTGCATGAGGCGCGTACGCCCAGCGGTGCGGTCTATGTGCCCTATGTTGTGCGCGCTGGCGACACATTGGCAGCCATTGCCAAGCGCACAACGTGCAGCAATGTCATGGCGTTGGCGAACTTAAATGCAATTGCGGCACCGCAATTTGCGCTAAAACTTGGGCAGCGCCTTAAAGTGCCGTCGTGTAGCTAAAGCGCCTATCATTGGGCTACTAATCCGCATCCATGAGGTTCGCGCCATGAGCAAAGTCATTATCACGCTAGCGCTCTGCGGTGTGCTCGTCGCCTGTTCGAAAGCACCGCCCGCCACCGAAACAGCCAAACCCGCTTATCCGGGGGCCGGAACAGTGATGCAAGATCAGTTCAAAGTATTGGACGACGCGAAAAAAGTCGACCAACAAGGGCTTGATGCCGAAGCTAAGCGGCGGGCTGAGTTTGATCAGTAGCAGTACAAATGGCTCTGTCCAAGCCGACAATTGCGCAAAAATGCGAGATTAGTAAGCTTTATGCCGCCACGAATGGACAAATAAGACCAATTGTCATGAAAAACAAGCCGTTTTCTTGACGGCTCGGGTGGTTTGCAAATATCGTTGCCGCCTTCTAGTTAAAACCCAAGGTTCAATCCATGCGATTCGTCCTAGCGCTCGGCGTGTGTCTGATTTCTTTCGGTCTGATGGCTGCACCGGAACTTGCGCCTGACGCAAAGCCAGTTGGTGTGCCGCCGCTCTCAGACTTTGCTAAACCGGCAGAAATAAAGGCCATTGCACTGTCACCCGACGGCAAAACCATCGCGGTAATTAGCCCAAAAGGTGACTACGGTACCGTGCTGGTGTTTATCGACACTGAAACTTTGAAAGCCACTGCAGGATTCACAGACACCGGGGAGCGTGTACCCGGGTACGTTGAATGGGCTAATAATGACCGGGTTATCTTGAGTAACGAGCTAAAATTAGGTGGTTACGCCACGCCGCTACTTACTGGCGAGTTGGTTGGCGTCAACCGCGACGGCACACGGCTAAAGCCATTATTCGGTGGCGAGGGTGAACAGCAATTGGGCACCCACATTAAAAATCGCGGTTCCGACCAGGGCTACGCCTTCGTTGCCGACGCACTTGTGAATGACGCAAAGTTTGCGCTTATAACTGTCAACGCATTTTCCGAAAATGGCTCGTTTACAGAACTCCATCGCATGAACGAGGACACGGGTGCGCACACAAGATTGGTGCGTGCACCCATTCGTAACGGTGCTTTTTTGCTCGACCATGAAGCCATGCCTCGCTTTGCAATCGGCGTAACTGTTGACGCGATCCAAAAAGTGTTTCGAAGAAACGGAGATGATTGGGAAGTTGTGGCAGATGAATCAAAGGATTCCGGGCGTTTGTCGCCGCTGAGTTTCGCGCGCGATGGACAGGCGTTTTATGCTTTTTGGCACCCCTCTAAAGGCCCCGGGCAGCTAGTTAGCGTTGACGCTAAGACAATGGCGCGCACCGTTCTGTACGCGCCTAAAACTGCCACGCCCACCACGTTACTGCTCACAGCAGATCGTAAAGACGCCTATGCTGTTTTAACTCGTGATGGGGCGACTAAGGTGGAGATATTTAATAAAACTGTGCCCGAAGCAAAAGCCTTTATTGCGTTTTCAAAAAGCTTTCCGGGCAGCTTGGTCGAGCCAACTGGTTACAGCTTGGATGGGCAAACAGCACTTTTCAAAGTTAGTGCCAGCAACAATAGTGGTGAGTACTACTTGTATGATTTGAAAAAACGTAGTGCTAAATTTTTATTCCCGATGCACAGCTGGATGGATCCAGCTCAAATCGCCAAAACGACCCCATTTGAGTTAAAAGCGCGCGACGGGCTGCAGCTGCATGGCTATTTGACACTGCCAAACAACGTATCGCAGAAGAACTTACCGTTGGTTGTGATGCCACATGGCGGCCCGCATGGTCCTTATGATGATGATAGCTATGATGATTGGGCGCAGGTTTTAGCAAGCCGTGGCTATGCTGTCCTCAAAGTAAATTTTCGAGGATCAGGTGGTTACGGCACAGCGTTTGAGCTTGCCGGATATCGCCAGTGGGGCCGTGCTATGCAAGATGACGTTACCGATGCAACCAAATGGGCGGTCACCGAGGGCTATGCGGATCCGAAACGCATTGCGATTGCGGGCGCTAGCTATGGCGGCTATGCCGCGCTAATGGGGGGCGCACGTGAGCCAGAACTGTATCGCGCCATCATCAGCTATGTCGGCGTTAGTGATTTGGAGTTGATGTACTCCAGGGGTGACATCGAAGATTCGCTGTATGGTGAAAATTACTTGAAACGTGTTTTAAGCGACGATAAAACCGAACTAAAGAATCGCTCACCAGTGAATTTAGCTGCACAGATCCAAGCGCCGGTGCTTATTGTTCATGGTGGACAGGATAAACGTGTGCCGGTTGTTCATGGGCGAGGCATGCGCGACGCACTGAATGAAGTCAATAAAAGCGTCGAATACTTCGAAGTGCGCGATGAAATGCACGGTTTTTTCAAGGAAGCAAATAAAGTTGAAGCCTATACCCGCATGCTCGCCTTCTTAGACAAGCATTTAGCCGTCGAAGCTTCGGCTAAGCCTTAATCACCGCCGCAATTTTAACTTCAGTCGCCTGCAAGCGCCCCAATAGTTCGGGGCCACAGAGCGTTGCGGGTGTTTGATAGCCTGATGCTTTGCCTACGCCATCGAGCACAAACTGCGCGATGGTGAGGGCAGCGTCCACAGTTAGGCTGTAGCCGTTTGCGGTTTCTAAGCGCCCGCTGACGGAATCACCGTTTGCGGCTTTGGCTGTTCCTACAACATAGCTGCGCGTCTTTGCCCGTAACACTTCATTGGGCCCTGGCTCGCCGCGATTGATGCGCCATTTGAGCAAGGCTTGAATCGGCGCAAAGCCCAAAATAGGTGCAAACCAGCGCAAGCGTCGTGCGCTCGAAATCGCCGCTTTCGGCAGTGCCATAAACACTTTAATGTTGGGAATGCCGGTGCTGACAAAAGCGGTGTAGACATCGCCCCAGGGAATAGTCATCGCTGATCGAACGCGTCCAGGCGCAAACTCAAACTTGGCGACCTGCCACGCCAGCGGCACTGGCGTCATTTTTCCATCGATGCGCGCCATGCCGCCGGATTTTAGGCCTTCAACGCTGGTTTTCGCAGTGCCACGGCTCATGCCGCCACCGCCGTCAAAGGCCAGCACTAAATCATTTGCAGTTGGCAGCGCGCGCTTTAACAGCGCGGCTAAACAGTCGGTGGGTACCACATCAAAACCCACACCCGGACACAGCACCACGCCCGCCGCTTTCGCCGCTGCACTTTGACTGTGCGCGTGCGCGAACACCGATATTTCGCCGGTGATATCCAAATAATGCGCCCCGGCTTTGATGCAGGCGGCAATCATGGGCTCCGCTGTTTTAGAAAACGGCCCGGCGCAGTTCAGCACCACGTCGATATCGCTTAAATCAATGGATTCGGCATCTGCCAAATCAAAGGCACGCTGCTTGAACTTAAGCTCGGTCGCAAGGCCTTGCACCGCCGCAGCATTGCGCGCCGCCAGAATGGGCCGGATACCACGCTTTTTTGCTTCGCGCGCGATCATTTCGCCGCTATAGCCGTTGGCACCGTAGATTAGTAGGGTTGGCATAAATTTCCTTGTTGGTTGAACACTAGCTTAGCTGCTTAAGCCAAGTTGAACCGTGTTGCATAGATGCACGACGTTCACAAAACGCATATATCTTTCTATCGCGATAGAAAGATATATTATCGACGCTTGCGCAACTAGCTGCGCATTATGCTTTTAATAAAACTAACCGGAGCCTCTCCATGAATGCAGTTGTCAAAGAATTTATCGCCCACGATTACAAAGTCGCCGACATGAAGCTCGCCGATTGGGGCCGCAAGGAAATCGAAATCGCTGAGCATGAAATGCCCGGTTTGATGTCGATCCGCAAAAAGTATGCAGCGCTACAACCGCTTAAAGATGTGCGTATCACCGGCTCTTTGCACATGACGATCCAAACCGCGGTGCTGATCGAAACCCTGAAGGATTTGGGCGCAAACGTGCGCTGGGCTTCGTGCAATATCTTTTCGACGCAAGACCACGCTGCTGCCGCGATTGCTGCTACCGGCACACCGGTATTTGCTTGGAAAGGTGAAACTTTAGAGCAATATTGGGACTGCACGCTTGATGCATTGACCTTCCCAGCTGGCAAAGCGCCGCAATTGGTCGTTGACGATGGCGGCGACGTGACTTTGCTGCTGCACAAAGGCTACGAGATGGAGCACGGTGATAAATGGTGCGAATCGGCATCGAGCAATCATGAGGAGCAGGTCATCAAAAACTTGCTGATTCGTATGCGTAAAGATCGCCCAGGCTATTTCACCGCCGCATTGAAAGAATGGAAGGGCGTGTCGGAAGAAACCACCACCGGCGTGCATCGCTTACAACAAATGTTGGATGCGGGCAAATTGTTGGTGCCAGCGATCAACGTCAACGATTCCGTGACCAAGTCCAAGTTTGATAATTTGTACGGCTGTCGCGAAAGTTTGGCCGATGGCCTCAAGCGCGCGATGGACGTGATGTTGGCGGGCAAAGTCGCCGTGGTTTGCGGCTACGGTGACGTTGGCAAAGGCTGCGCTTTCAGCCTCAAAGGCTACGGATCACGCGTGATCGTGACCGAAATTGACCCAATCAATGCGCTGCAAGCGGCGATGGAAGGTTTCGAAGTCAAAACCGTTGAAGACACGCTTGGCATTGCTGACATCTATGTCACCACCACCGGCAACGTCGATGTGATCACGGTTGAGCACATGGTCAACATGAAAGACCAAGCCATTGTTTGCAATATCGGCCATTTTGACAATGAAATCCAAGTGGACGCCTTGCGCGAAGTTGCGGGCTTGAAGATCATCAATATCAAGCCGCAGGTCGATAAGTACGTGATGCCTAGTGGCAAAGCGATGTTCTTACTCGCCGAAGGCCGCTTGGTGAATTTGGGCTGCGCCACCGGCCACCCGAGCTTCGTGATGTCGAACTCGTTCAGCAATCAAACGCTGGCGCAAATCGATTTGTGGGTAAACAAAGATAAGTACCCCGTAGGCCTGTATCGTTTGCCGAAGAAGCTAGACGAAGAAGTGGCGGCGCTGCACTTGGAAAAAATTGGCGTCAAGTTGACCAAATTGACCGCGAAGCAGGCGGAGTATTTGAACGTTTCACAAGAAGGGCCGTTCAAGCCTGAGCACTATCGTTACTAAGCTCCAATTTAGCGCAAGCTGCCTGTAGTTTTCTGACCGTCATTCCCGCGCAGGCGGGAATCCAGCGAACATAAGTGTCCGATTGATTAAACTCAACGACCACCCGCCTGGATCCCCGCATTCGCGAGGATGACGAACAACTCCAGAGCAATAAAAAAGGCGCTTCGGCGCCTTTTTTATTGCTCAAATTGATTCGTGATTGGCGCTATTCCTCAGCATTTGGTTCGTCATCCTCGCGAACGCGGGGATCCAGGGGCGGTTACGACAGCAATTGGTTAGTGCGAAGCTTGAGGAAACTAGAATTCAGGCTTTTGAAACATCGCCGCAATCAGGCGCCTTTGCATTCACCCTGGATTCCCGCCTTCGCGGGAATGACGATTTCGTGTTGCTGAGGATTAGCGCTAATGAGGAATTGCTTTGGCCTAACTGACGTATTGTTCCGCCAGTTTATTCAAATGCGCTCGCTCAGCTGGGCGCAAATACGGTGCCAACAGCATCATCACCAGATACGCACCACGCCCTAAATCGGCCTGATCGGTTTTTGCAGTGCTGATCGCTGGGCGTATGTGTTGAAAATTAAGCCAAAACGTCGCTGCCAGCAAAATGTGTTGGCCAACCGCTTCAATTTCGTTTGGCGAGGCGGCCATCACGCCGGACTCGACCAAGCCTTTGCAAACGCCAACGATGCTTTCATGGCCGCGCTTGAGGATGCGGCTGAAGTGCATCTTGAGCTTGCGATTACGGCTTAATAAATCGACCAAGTCCCGATAGACAAAACGGTAGTCCCAAATACATTCAAAAATAAGGTGCATTTGTAGCCACAAATCTTCCAAATTCGCCACCCGCGTTTCCGGTGCGGTCAACGCCTTGTCCATACGCAGCTCAAAAGCCGTGAACAAATGCTCGACGATGTCGTCTTTGTTGCGAAAGTGGTAGTACAAATTGCCGGGGCTAATTTCTAGTTCGTCGGCAATATGGTTGGTCGTAACGTTCGGTTCGCCTTGGGCGTTGAACATCTCCAAACTAATCGTCAGGATTCGATCACGCGTTTTAGTTGGCGCAGCAGCTGCCATTTAAGCCCTCCCAGGCCGGTACGAATGGTTTGAAAAGCGAAACAAACTCAAGGCATTTGGCCAAGCATCAGACTTTACCACCAAGACGTTTGACCAATTTGATGTAGTCCTCCATCGCTTTTTCAGCGGCGGTGCCTTTTAGCTTTTCCCAAGCTTCATATTTGGCAACGCCTTTAAAGTCAAAAAAACCTGGCTTCGCACCGGTCACATCCCCTTCGCTGCCCTGTTTATAAAGGCCGTACAGACGCAAGAGCATGTCGTTTTCTGGCTTTTCAGGTAAAGTTTTTACCGCCTCGGCGGCGGTTTTGAATTGAGTTTCAAGCTCTGACATGGGGGGCTCCTTCTAGATAAATCGAAACGGTGAATGATTGATTAGTGTGATCACGCTGCCTAGTCATACTTATTAACATGCGCCTCTAAAGTTGGTCAAACACGAATTTTACAAAAATCTATGTTTGACACTTTTTGCTGGCCTTAAGCGCAATTCGACAGTGTGATTTTGCGAAAAACTTTTCGCATCGAGCACATTAGTACTAGTCTCGAACCGCTAGTGCAGCTATCGTTAGGGCGAATGCTCTAAGCGCTGCCGGAAAGGCCTAAATGCAACATATTTTAGGACTTTGGGGGTACTTAGCTTCTTTGTCATCCAATTTTGGGGAAGTTTTTCAATGCGCGATCTTAAATCGAGCGATCTAAACAGGAGCTATCAATTATGAGCTACTTCGTCACAGGTGCAACGGGCTTTATCGGGCGCTTCCTTATGGAAAAGTTGCTGGCGCGGCGCGGCACGGTCTATGTTTTGGCGCGTAAAGCCTCCAAAGCCAAAATCGAGGAGCTGAAAGAGCGCTTCCCTGAGCACGCGGCGCGTATCGTGCCGGTTTGGGGTGATCTGACCAAAGCCAAGCTGGGCATCAGCGCCGAGCAAATGGCGGAAATGAAGGGCAAGATCAAGCATTTATTTCACTTGGCAGCGATTTACGATTTATCTGCCGACGCTGCCAGCCAAGAAGCCGCAAATATTGATGGCACGCGCAACACCGTGGAATTTGCTGATGCGATCAAGGCGGGTATTTTTCATCACACCTCCTCAATCGCGGCGGCTGGCCTTTATTCGGGCATGTTTCGCGAAGATATGTTTGAAGAAGCGGAAAACCTAGATCACCCGTATTTTCGCACCAAGCATGATTCCGAAGGCATCGTGCGTAAAGAATGCACGCGCCCGTTTCGGATTTATCGCCCGGCGATGGTCGTCGGCCATTCAAAAACCGGTGAAATCGACAAGATCGACGGCCCGTATTATTTCTTCACTTTGTTGAAACGCATGCGGCAAATTTTGCCGCCGTGGATGCCGATGCTGGGCTTTGAAGGCGGGCGCATTAACGTGGTGCCAGTGGATTTTATCGTTGATGCGATGGACCATATCGCGCACGAAAAAGGCCTGGACGGCCAGTGTTTCCATTTAACTGACCCGGCGCCCAAGCGAGTTGGCGAGCTGTTGAACATCTTCGCCAATGCCGGACATGCGCCGAGCATGACGATGCGCATCGACGCACGCATTTTTAGCTTTATTCCGGGTGCCGTGCGCAACGCCATTGGCATGTTGCCGCCGGTGCGTCGCATTACCCATAACGTGCTGAAAAGCCTGGGTATTCCTGCGGATGTACTGAAATTCTTTAACTATCCGACCCGATTCGATTCGCGCGACACTGAGCGCGTATTGAAAGGTACCGGCATCAAAGTGCCAGCGCTTGAAACATATGCGTGGCGGCTTTGGGATTATTGGGAACGTCACCTTGATCCAGATCTTTTCATTGACCGCTCACTGACCGGGAAAGTGAAAAATCGCGTCGTTTTGATCACGGGTGGGTCGTCTGGTATAGGCCTGGCAAGCGCACACAAAATGGCGGCTGCGGGTGCGAAAGTATTAATTTGCGCACGAGGTGAGGACGATTTGGTCAAGGCCAAAGCCGAGATCGAAGCGGGTCAAAAGGGCGCGCAAGTATTTACCTACACCGCTGATTTGGCAGATATCGCCAGTTGCGATGCGCTGGTGCAGCAGATTACCGCCCAGCACGGTGGCGTCGATATTTTGGTAAACAACGCCGGGCGCTCAATTCGGCGTTCGATTGCACTCTCATATGATCGCTTTCATGACTTTGAACGGACCATGCAGCTCAATTACTTTGGCAGCCTGCGTTTGATTATGGGCTTTTTGCCCGGCATGACTGCGAAACGCCGGGGCCATGTGATCAACATTAGCTCCATTGGTGTGCTCACCAATGCGCCGCGCTTTTCCGCCTATGTTGCTTCTAAAGCCGCGTTGGATGCGTTTAGCCGTTGCGCCGCGAGCGAATTTTCCGACAAAAACATCCATTTTACGATCATCAATATGCCGCTGGTGCGCACGCCGATGATTGGCCCAACCAAAATGTATGACAGCGTGCCGACTTTGAGCCCAGAAGAAGCTGCAGATTTGGTGGTGAAAGCCGTCATTGAGCGGCCACAACGCATCGCGACACGCACCGGTATCTTTGCCGAAATGGCGCACTTGACGGTGCCGACGATGTATCAGGTGCTGATGAACACTGCGTTTAATCTGTTTCCTGATTCGGCCGCTGCAAAAGGCCAGAAGGCGAACTCGGAAGAACCGGCGAGTAGTGAACAAGTGGCGTTTGCCACGCTTATGCGCGGCGTGCATTGGTAATGCGTGGCACTGACGCCAAAAGGCAGACTTATCACTGAACAAATAGCCCGCGACAGCTTGACTGTCGCGGGCCTGAGGCTTATCTTCCCGCCTCTTTTTCCATGTCAGCAGGTGTATCGGTAACGCCGATTGCGCCCAGCGAAGCATAGTTTCTTCAAAGTCCAAGCTCGGAGAGCCCTGTGGCCAATATCAAGTCGGCGAAAAAACGCGCCAAACAAGCAGTGAAGCGCAATGCGCACAACGTCGGCATGCGATCCATGATTCGTACCGCAATCAAGAACGTCGTCAAAGCCATCGACGCGAAAGACGTCGCTGCTGCGGAAGCGGCCTACAAGATTGCTGTGCCGGTGTTAGATCGTAACGGGGACAAAGGTTATTTGAGCAAAAACAAGGCTGCGCGTCATAAGAGTCGTTTGACTGCAGCGATCCGTGGATTGGCTGCTTAGTAGTCTGGTTTTCAATTTAAGACCCAAAAACGCCGCTTTTTAGCGGCGTTTTTGCGATTCAAGAAGGGGTTTTGTTTGAATTTGTTAGTCAAAGTCAGTAACCTCTAGGTTTTACGTGTCAGCGATCGCTGAGACTTTCTTTTTCTGTTGCTGAGGATTCCATAATGAAAAAAATAAACATATTAGTGTTAGCGCTTTTGGCAAATGTTGGTGCGGCCAATGCACAAACACTTAATTGCGCTGCGCTTAGCAACAGTGCTGAAGCAGAACCCTCGGGTTATGCCGAACAATGCCTAAACGTTATTCCTAGCCCACGCGTCACCAACGCTGTCAATGCGCCGACCGACACCGGTTTTACTATTGATGTCCGTGGGCAAGCAGCGGTTCCGACTCGTCTAGTTAACTCGCTTTACAGCTTTACTTTGAATGCGTTTCAGACGCAGGCTTTACGCGGTGTAACTCAGCCACAAATTTTCGGGATGGATTTCAACGTTGCAAATACAACGTTGTTTGGCGTCACTGGCGCTGCAGCGGCTCCAAACCCGTCGACCTTGGGCACTATCGATCAGACCACGGGCGCGTTTACGGTCATAGCACCAGTCACAGGATTGACAGCAGGTGATGGTATGTCCGGATTGACAATCAATCCGATCACTGGCGCTGCACTTTTGTCCGCAGTCGGTGGGACGCCAGCTTTATCGCGTCTTTACAGCTTAAACCTCACCACCGGCGTTGCGACGTTGATCGGTGGCATTACCGCACCGAGCGATCCGACCGGTACGGTAATGATCGATATCGCATTGAATTGCCAAGGTGCGCTATTCGCCCACAATATCCTCGACGATTCTCTTTACAGTGTTAATGTTGCTACTGGCGCTGGAACCAAGTTTGCGACCCATGGCTTAGCGGCAAACTTTGCCCAAGGTATGGATTTCGACAATCAAAGTGGCGCGCTTTACGCCTATATCTACACAGGTGCGGGCACAAATCGCTTTGGCACGTTTGATTTGACGACCGGTGCATTCACATCGCTGGTTACGGACAACCCGCTTGGCGAATACGAGGGCGCAATTCCAACTGCTTGCCCAGCGGTAGGCGCACCAACCATTACCCCAGTCACACCCGCAGGTGCAGTGTCTTTCGTCTTGCCAGCATCACGTTCGTTCGTGTTTAACAACGCCGCCGCCGCAACCGCGCCCGGTACGGTTTCTTGCGCAATTGCAGGCGCCGGTTTTAGCGTCACGCCAACAACCACGCAAACCATCGCCGCCGGCGCAAGTGCCACCTTCACAGTAAGCGCAACGGCCGCAGGCACCGGAACATTGACCTGCACCATTCAAGGTGTGGCGCAACCGATTGTGTATAACTTGACCGCTGGCGCACCCGTTGTGCTGATTCCGACGCCGACGCTGAGCCTTTGGAGCACATTGGCGCTGCTAATGGGCTTGGGTTTGTTTGGCGCGCTCACGGTTCGTCGCTTTAGCTAGTATCGAGATGGCGTAACATTAAAAAAAAGCCCTCGAACTGAGGGCTTTTTTCTGCGTTCGTTATTCTATGGCCTACTCAAATCATATCTCAGCCCTCGCCAACGGCTGCAGTAAATCGTCGCAGCGATTTGGCGCGGCAAAGCGGCGTTAGCCTGCTAGCATTCGCGCATGAATCCCTCATCTAATTTAATTTTGATTGGCCCAATGGGCGCAGGTAAAAGCACCGTTGGGCGTAAGCTCAGCGCGCGTTTTGGCCTGCGGTTTATCGATCTAGATCACGAAATCGAGCGCGCCACCGGGGCCAGTGTGAATTTGATTTTTGAGATTGAGGGCGAACCCAATTTTCGTGATCGGGAAGCCAAGCTTTTGGACGCAGCCAGTCGCAACACCGGTGTACTGTTAGCCACTGGCGGCGGTGCGATTCTTCGCGCAGAAAATCGCAGCAAATTAATGGAGCGCGGCTACGTGGTGTACTTGGAAACCGATGTCGACACGCAATTGGAGCGTTTGAAACGTGATCGTGCGCGGCCGCTGTTGCGCACCGCTGATCCGCGCTCAAAATTGCTGGAACTGGCCGCCGCACGCAATGATTTATATCGCCAAACGGCTGACCTAACCTGGCACAGTGGGCAAAATACCGCACGGAGCGCAGCCGAGAGCCTCGTGTATAACCTAAGACATCGCTGGCAACAGCTTTCCGAGGTAAGTTAATGGCTACCCTTAATCCAAATTTCGCACCCAGTAATCGCGGCGTTACCTGCGTGCACGTGCCCTTAGGCAAACGCGCTTACACCGTAGAAATTGGCGAGCAACTACTGCGAAACGCCGCCGTTTCTGACGCCTGCCCAGGCAGGCAGGTCTTAGTGGTCAGCAATGAAGTGGTTGCGCCGCTGCATCTAGACCGCGTTTTGGTGCAGCTTACCGACAAAAAAGTCGAATGCTGTATTTTGCCGGACGGCGAAGAAACCAAAGGTTTTGCCAGCGCCGAACGCATTTTTCACCGTTTGGCCGCGATGCGGGCCAGCCGCGATGTCACTTTGGTGGCACTAGGCGGCGGCGTGATTGGTGATTTGACCGGTTTTGCCGCCTCACTTTGGATGCGCGGTGTGC
The DNA here is from genome assembly GCA_031409855.1 of Rhodanobacteraceae bacterium. Taxonomy (GTDB): domain Bacteria; phylum Pseudomonadota; class Gammaproteobacteria; order Xanthomonadales; family SZUA-5; genus JANNYA01. The sequence goes on from JANNYA010000141.1 coordinate 13,613, forward strand.
CGTTCGTTCAGATTCCAACCAGCCTTTTGGCGATGGTGGATTCTTCCGTCGGTGGCAAAACTGCGGTGAATTTGCCCTCGGGCAAAAACTTAATCGGCAGTTTTTGGCAGCCTAATGCCGTATTCGCCGATGTCGCGCTATTGCGCACCTTGCCGCAGCGTGAACTTTGCGCCGGTTTTGCTGAAGTCATTAAGTATGGCGCCATCGTTGACCCCACATTTTTTACGTGGCTCGAAACGCATGCGACTGAGCTCTTGGAACGCGATATGGACCTGCTTTTGGAAGCGGTGGCGCGCTCGGTGCAACACAAAGCCAATATCGTTGTGCGCGACGAACGTGAAACTGGCGATCGCATGCTGCTGAATTTCGGCCACACCTTTGGTCATGCTTTGGAAGTGGCGCACGCGTATCGCGGCATTTTGCACGGCGAAGCTGTCGCGATTGGTATGGCCTGCGCGGCACAGCTTTCGGCCGAGATCTACGGTGGCGATTTGGCGCGTGATTCAGCGCGGTTAGACGCGTTACTGACGCGTTTTGGCTTGCCCATTTCTACCCCGCTGCGGGCGCGGCCAGAGGATATGGCTTCGATCATGCGCCTAGACAAGAAAGTTTTGGATGGTCAATTGCGCTTGATTTTATGGCGCGGTATCGGTCAGGCGCGCGTGGATACCGCGCCCACCAGCAGTATCGAAAATGTCTGGCGCAGCCGTATGCCAAACTTAATCGATTAGAACAAAATTAGAATAAAGACCGAGACTAGGCATGAGCAAAACTGTATGAGTAAAGGCAAACATAAAACTGACGAGAACACGGCCACGTTACTCAAAGATCCAGCGCTGTATCTAAACCGGGAGCTTAGCCAGCTTGAATTTAATGCTCGCGTTTTGGCGCAAGCAACCGATCCGCGCGTGCCGCTGCTGGAACGACTGCGCTATTTGTGTATCACCAGCGCGAATTTGGACGAATTCTTTGAGGTTCGCGTCGCCACTTTGCGTGAGCAATTGCGTGTAGGTGCGAATAAGCCAGGCCCTGATGGCATCGGTGCGGCTGAGCTTTTGGGGCAAATTCGCACGCGCGTGCAAACCTTGGTGAAAGCGCAATACGCCTGTTGGAACCAGGAATTGCTGCCTGCGCTTGAGCGCGAAGGCATTCGCTTTCTGCCGCGCGATACTTGGAACGCGAAGCAGCGCAAATGGCTACACCACTATTTTATGCATGAGCTATTGCCGGTACTGAATCCGCATGGGCTAGATCCGGCGCACCCATTTCCGCGTATTTTGAATAAAACGCTGAATTTTATTGTCTCGCTCAAAGGCACCGATGCGTTTGGGCGCGAAGGCAATATGGCGCTAGTGCGCGCGCCGCGATCCTTACCGCGCATTATTCGCTTGCCAAAAGAAGTCAGCGATGGCCCTTATGACTTCCTTTTTTTAGGTTCGGTGCTGCAGGCATTTTTAGACGAGCTATTTCCGGGCATGACGGTCAAAGGCGGCTATCCGTTTCGCGTCACCCGCGACGCGGAATTAGACGTTGATGAAGACGATATGGAAAACCTGGCCAGCGCGCTGCGTGAGGAGTTGCTCGAACGTCGCTTTGCGGAAGCGGTGCGCTTGGAAATCACGGATGCCTGCCCGAAAACCACAGCACAGTTTCTAGCCAGCGAATTTAAGCTGACCGAAAACGAGATTTTTCGCGCTAATGGCCCGGTCAATCTCAATCGGGTGATGGCTGTCTACGAGCAAATTGATCGGCCCGATTTGAAGTTCCCGCCGTTTTTGCCGAAAACGCCGGCAGTGCTTACCCAGTCAGGCACCATTTTTGACGCAATTAGTAAGGGTGATTTATTGCTGCATCATCCCTTCGAGTCGTTCAATCCGGTGCAGGAATTGGTGCGCCAAGCCAGCTTGGATCCGGGCGTGCTGGCGATCAAGCAAACGCTGTATCGCACTGGCCGGACCTCGCCGATGGTGAATCATTTGGTTGCCGCTGCACGCGCGGGCAAAGATGTGATGGTGGTGATCGAGCTACGCGCGCGCTTTGATGAGGAAGCGAACTTATCCTTAGCGGATCGTTTGCAAGAAGCGGGCGTGCAGGTTGTGCATGGCGTAGTCGGATATAAAACGCACGCCAAAATGCTGCTGGTGGTGCGCCGCGAAAACGGCTCGCTCAAGCGCTACGTGCACCTTTCCACCGGCAACTATCACGCGGGTACTGCTAGTGTTTACACCGATTTTGGCATGATGAGCTGCGACAAAGACTTGGGCGAGGATATGCACAAGCTGTTTCAACAGCTTTCTGGTTTAGGCCCCGTGATTCGCCTTAAGCGATTACTACAGTCACCGTTTAGCCTCTACCCAGGCTTGATCGAGCGCATCGGCAATGAGGCCGAATTGGCGCGCAAGGGCAAGCCGGGCCGGATCATTGCGAAAATGAATGCGCTGCAGGAAGTTGGGGTCATTCAAGCGCTGTATGAAGCGTCCATTGCCGGTGTGCAGATTGATCTGATTATTCGCGGCCAGTGCGTGCTGCGTCCGGGCCTGCCTGGGGTCAGTGAAAACATTCGTGTGCGCTCCATTGTTGGACGTTTTTTGGAGCATTCGCGCATCTATTATTTTGGTAATGATGGCAACCCGGAAACCTATCTTTCCAGCGCCGATTGGATGGACCGCAACTTGCTGCGCCGGATTGAAGTGGCGTTTCCGGTGCTCAACGTCGATTTGGCAAAGCGGGTGTTTAATGAAGGGCTAGAAAGCTATCTGGTTGATAACACCTTTGCCTGGCTGCTCAGCAGCAACGGCAGCTATGCGCGGATCGATGCCGACGGGCAAATGCCGCATTCGGCGCAGGCGAATCTACTTGCCCGACTTTGCTTTTGATGACTGCGCTAAAGCTTGAACAAGTCGGCGGGCCGCCCTTAAGCGCGCAAAGTATTCCGCTGGGTGCAAAGGTGCTGCTCGGGCGCGGTACCGATTGTCAGATATTGCTGCCTGATTCGGCCGTTTCCCGCCGTCACGCGTTGATCGAGCGGCGCGGCGAGCAGTACTGGCTCACCGATTTAGAAAGCCGAGGCGGCACGTTTATCAACGATTTGCGCTTAGACGCCAAGCTGGCCGTGCCGCTCGGCGAACATGATCGGATTCGTATCGGTGCCTGGCGTTTTCGCGTGCGCGCCAACAGCGCCGTGCCACGCACGCACGCTAGCAGTGGCTTGGGGCTGGGTACTAGCGCTGGCCTGACGCAAATTGGTGCACCGGTATTAGCCGCGCAAGCGCGTTTAGAGCTGCTGGTTGAATTTGTTGCGGCCAGCGCCGATAAGCTCAGCCTGCAGGCACTCGCGTTGACATTGATGGACTTTGCCAGCCGCGCCAGTTTGGCGGTGCGCACAAGTATTTGGGCCGCAGATGAAGCCAGCCCGTTGTGCTATAGCCCGGATAATTTTCGTGCAACAGCACTCGTGGATGCCTTTGAGGCCTGTGCCCGGGGCGGCGTAGTGGTGGCGGAGTTACCGAGCAACAATAGTTTCAATAAATCCCTGCGCCAATCTGCCGCCGTGGTCGCGATTCGTATTGACGGCGAAGCGATTGCCTTTGTGCAGGCGGAATTTGCGCTGGCAAAGCCGAGCGATGAAGCCTTGGAATCGCTGCATGCCTTGGCACGTTTGGCGGGTTTTAGCGCCGGAAACATAGAGCGGCGCTCGGTGGAAAAGCGTATTGAGCGGCTCAGCGCTGACTTGGCGCAAGCGCACCAAGTGCAGCAAGCCATTTTGCCGCCCAGCTCGGGCACGTTTAGCGGCGTGAATTACGCCCTGCACGTCCACCCTGGGCGCGTGGTCGCGGGTGATTTGGTCGATATTTTTGCGATTAATGACGATCTATGCGCCTTCGTTTTGGGCGACGTCAGTGGCGCAGGTTTCGGCGCCGCCGTACAAATGGCCGCCGCGCAAGCGTATTTGCACGCAGAATTGATGGAAACCCACGACCCAGCCGTTGCCGCAACCCGCTGCAACGCATTTTTGGCGCGCTTTGGCGGTGGCCGCTTTGTTACCGCCTGGATAGGTGTGCTAAACGCCAAAACCGGCGAAATGCGGGTGGTCGATGCTGGCCATGGGCACGCACGCATCGTGCGAAATAGCGCCACCGCGATCAGCACAGACGCGCCGACACTCATCGGCGCCATCCCGCTGGGCATCGACACGCTCGCGGAATACGTCAGCGAAACCCTTACTCTAGCGCGCGGCGCGCGTTTGGTGCTCTACAGCGATGGGATCGCCGAACATCGCGGCCTGGATGGCACAGATTTTTCTGCGCACCTGGATGCGATCCTAAAAGCAAGCGCCAATTGCGTCAGCGATGTCAGCGCCGTTATGAACGCGCTTGCGGTGCACGGTGGGCGCTTGCCGGATGATGATGCGACGATTTTGTCAGTAGGGCGGTGAGGTTGCCCCTTTCTGTGCGCCTCGATGCGCGGATTAGCGCGCTAATCCGAAAACTGATGCGTGACTGTAGGCACGCTCGGGCCGGGGCATACCGAGGTGTAGCCTGACGCATGCTGCACCCCAAATGCTGGCAAATTGCAGTAGCGGACCGGCGAATCCAAGCCAATCAGGGCGCTACCTAAATAAAATTCTGCCGCAGCGGAACTGCCAAACCGATTGTAGAATTGAAAATTGTGGCATGCGCCAGCGCCTCTACGCGCACATACCTGAATCCGAATACTGCCGCGAGCTCCAAATTGATTGTCGCTATTTACACGCGTATCTAGCTCTAATGCCGCTGGTGACGAAAAATCTGAAGGTAATAGGGTACGGGTGTCATAAGTCGAAAATCTTACACCGTCCACCGAATAGTGATGCGAAGCGGTTAAGGTGTGTCCCGTTTCTAAATTGCCAATAACGGTGAGCAAAACTTCACTCTGGTCGTCGCGTAGTTTTGTGTAATAACGTTGATGATTCGGCATTAAGGAAAGGGGGGAGATCTCATAATCCTCGGTTGCGGCGATACGCGCAAAGATCGCGGTTTTGCCATATAGCGGACTTAATGTTGTGCGAAAACCCTGACTGGTCAAAACTGAGGGCAAGTGTTGAATTAGGAATTCGCGTTGACCTTGATTAGTTCCGGCATTCATTTCGTCCGGTTTTGTGCAGGATTGCAGAATCGCATTCTGGGCAACTTGGTACACCCGGACGGCTGCGGATGTCCAATCACAAACGTCGCCACTGTTCAAAGCTAAAAATGAACTCGTTAGGACCGCTGAAACCAGCATGAAAATTCCTGTTGTAAAATAAAAAGTGTGTTTATGATGCCAAAAAAATCAATTGAACATCCGCTTGATTTCCGGGTCGTATTGAGCCACAGGCGCAATTAACGCCCGCCATCTGGCAGTTGATTGATCTTCACCCTGCGCCAAGGCAATCCAAATCGCTAGTTCCGGTGTTACGTCAGTAGTTTGAAGTTTGGGAATGAGCGCCTGAATTCGGGCATTAAATTCGTCGCGCTGTGAATTCAGGTAGTCGTCGCGCGCTAACGCGACCGACGCTAGAATCGAATGCTCGCTGATTTCTCCAACCGTCGCAGCCAATAGACGCTTACGTCCTTCAGGTGCCAGGACACCACGTTTTGCCTGACAAATCCCAATATTAAATGCGAGAAAATGAAAGCGCGGATCCTCTGGTTTAAAGAGTTTATGCGCAAGAGCTAATATGGCATCAAACTCGGCTTCAGCCTGTTCAAACTGTCCATTGCGCATCATTCCAGCCGCGTATAGATTGCGGTAGGCCAGAACGTTCGGGTTATCTTGACCAAACACCACCAACGCGGACTGATAGGCTAGTGTGGTTTGCTTAAGCTCCTCTTTTCTATCGCCAGATCGATTCGCAATTCTGCCCAGCGCAGAATGTAAAAACGGGCGATCAATGGCTTCAAAGTCGTTTCTGGCAAGGCGATTCGTGACTAATTCCAGCGCTTGTGGTTCCATCTTTAATTGCGTGAGCGCTGCGATCCGAAGTCGAAACAAAGGCATATCGAGTTCCCGTCCGTCAGTAAAGCGCAGTACGTCATTAAAATTGCTATTTAGGTTCGCTAGCCGGGCGCGCAGATTGAGCAAGTGAACGCGTTGGGACGCATCAAAAAGCGTCTGCTTTATTCGCTCAGCCTGGGAAATTCGTTTCACCAACAGATTAAGCTCTTGTTCAATCTGCGCGATCTCCCCACCCATCAAAATACATTGCAATTGCTGTTGTGGTGTTAACTTAATTTCTTTCTCGATTTGCTCCAAAAGCGGCCCGGCTTTATCAGTTTTGCCCAAACTGATTAAACCCTCGACCAATGCAATTAGAATGGGCGCGGTCGACTGATCAAACTTTTGCCGTGCTTTAATCTCGGTAAAACTAGCATCAATCACCACACTCAAGCCTTTGTCGCCGCGCTCGCGCGCCAGCGGGTCGGCGCGTTTGAAGACGTCAATTAGGAAGCTATTGACCGACTCTGCTGCGACACGCGCTTCATCGGCGGTGATTTTGGCTGCTTCGGCGCGCTTTTGTTGTTCCTGTGCTACTGCGTTGGCGCGTTGTAACTCATTGCCGCGCAAGCCCAGCAACACGGTCAGCGCCAATAAACTCGCCAGCGCTAGCCCAGAAATACTCGCCGCCAACCAGTGCCGACGTAAAAATTTCATCGTGCGATAGCGTCGGCCTTGGCCCGCGGCCTTGACTGGGCGGTGTTCTAGAAAGGCTTGGATATCCTCATCAAATTCGCGCGCTGACGCGTAGCGTTCGCTCGGCAGTTTGCGCAATGCATGCAGCACAATACGATCTAAATCACCGGCTAAATTCGCGCTGAGTTTGGCAATGCTGGCAGCATTGCGATTGCTTGCGGCGCTGGCGTCGATATTGCGGCTGGGCAACGTCGGCGTTTTCTCAACAATAAAGCTTTGCAGCTGGGCCGGGGTTTTTAGCTCGCGGCTAATCAGTGGCGCGCCGCTCAGCAGCTCATATAACAAACCGCCGAGCGCATAGACATCGGTGCCGACGCAAACAGAGCTGCCTAATAATTGCTCAGGCGCGGTCGCGTACAGGGAGAAAAACCGCTGCTGCGTCAAGGTATGTGGTGCGTGTCGATCTAGGCTTTTGGCGATGCCAAAATCTAGCAGTTTGACGATACCTGCTGAATCGACTAGGACATTGTCCGGCTTGATATCTCGGTGCACGATGAAATAGTCATGTGCATATTGCACCGCAGCAATAACTTGGCGAAATAGCGCCAGCCGCGCGTTGATGCTCAGCTGATGTTGATCACAATACTCTGTGATCGGCAACCCTTCGACTAATTCCATTGCGATCCACGGGCGGCCATCGGTGGCAACCCCGGCATCCAGCAAACGTGCAATATTTGGGTGCACCAATTTCAGTAAGGTGCGCTGTTCCAGGGCAAAGCGCGCCTGCGCTTCGGTGCTCATGTCTTCGAGCTTGAGTATTTTTAGTGCCAACGGCTGCTTATTGCCCGCCACATCGCGCTCGGCGCGCCACACTTCCCCCATGCCGCCTTGGCCGAGCAAACCCAACAGTCGGTAGGCGCCGATTTGCGCGCGTGCCTGCACGGTTTGTACAATCGCCAAATTAAGCTGGTCGCCTAGTTGCGTTTCAAGGGCATCGGGCGTGTTGGCACTGGCCGCATCTTGCGCTAACAAGCGCGTTAGCTGCGCGGCTAAAGTCGAGTCCAGCGCCTGTATTTCTGCCAGTTTCTGCGCGCGCTGTGCGCTGTCCAACTCAACTAAAAGATCAAACCACTCGATTTTTGTCATGCGTTTTTAGCCTGCGGCCAGCATCGGATCGGAATTTGGTGGGCGCGCGCCTAAGCGCTCGGCTAAAAATGCGCGGGCATAGCGCCAAATCCGGTCTGCGGTCGCGGTGCTAACCTCCATCGCATCCGCCGCTTGGCGCGTCGACATGCCCATAAAATAGCGCAGCTCGACCAGCGTGGCATAGCGCTTTTGTTCTTGCTCCAGCTCCACTAACGCCGCATCAAGTGCCAGCCAGTCTAGTTTGTCTGCCGGGTTGTCATTCCCCGCTTCAGACTCGGCAAATTCCAGCGCAACAAACATCACGTCCGAGCCACGCTTTTGCGCTTGGTTCGCACGAATGTGATCAACAATCAGAAAGCGAATCATGCGCGCCGCCAAGGCATAGAAGTGTTTCGTGCTTTCCGCGTCTAGCCCAGCACCCTCGCGCATTTGCATCAACACATCATTGGCAAGCTCAGTCGGGCGCAAGGTAAATTGCTTGGCCTGGCGCAACTGCCGTCCGGCGATTTCTTTCATCGCCGGATACACCATTTTCAACAACTTTTCTTCCGCGCCCTCCGTGCCGGTGCGCCAATCATTGATTAACTGTGTGATTGGCTTTAGCGCCATTGCTAGCCCCGCCTGAATATAGGTCACGGCAGTTTACGCGTAAATGTTGACGACAGCGGGATCGCAGCGCGCAAGCGCGCGATTCAAACTGAAGGGTAATCTCGGGAGTTTTCGCTGATTCGAGTTTAGTGGGGCGACGGCGCACTGAGTTCGTCATTCCCGCGTGCTTTTAGCGGGAATCCAGCGAGCTTGTTCTGGCGTTGCACCATTGCAATTCGCTGTACCTTGCGCGGGCTGGATCCCCGACTAAAACATTCGGGGATGACGATTCATCAGTTTGAATGGCGACCAGCGCGCAGTGAGGTGTGATTCAAACTGATGTAATGAGGTAAACGTTTTTCGTTACGCCGAACTGTGTTCGGCAAGCAATCTGCTAAGAAGGTGGTGGGCTACTCAATTCTGACCCTGCAAGAGGCGTCAGCGCCAAAAAAGAAATGTTCCCAACAAATTCAATCTCTTATTGCGTGTAAATAAGCACGAAACAAATTGAAAGCCCAGCTGCACTCAAGGCTCACACAATAAAATTAGTGTGACGTGTTTGCCGACATTTTTTATATCTGCCGCCAATTCCAGTCACACAAGGCGTGTTCGTTGGCAGCTGTGAAATTCCATGTTGCGTAATTGTCAACTGTGTCGTGATGGGCGAGCGAATTTTCAAGTGCTGTCAAACTCGATGTGACAATAGTTCTAAGAGTTGGCTGCCTTAACGTTTGCAATACAAATTACCCTTCGGGCTCGCGCGCAAACTCTGGATTCTGCCGCGCGTTTTTTAAAAACCTAACGGCATGGGGAAGTTTGAATGCGTATTAATTTGGCTAGATCAACGAAATTGTCTAGGCTTTTTGCCATCGGCCTTTTTCTAATTACCGCCCTAGGCTTCACGCATGGTGCGTTTGCGCAGCAGACTTTCACTAAAGCATTAATCGGTTCGGCGGGCCCTTATCAAACCGGGCAGAGCGTTACTTATCGCTTGCAGGGTTCGTGCAATAACTTAATTACCGGGTGCGGCGCGCTGTCCATCACTGACACTTTGCCTGCGGGCTTGGTGCTTGGCGCATGTCCGACCTCAAGTTTCTTCGGCGGCGCGAACGGCTCAATCGTTTGCGGTGCAGGTACGATCACCTTAAATCGCAACGTGTATGCCGGTGGCGATTCTTACTCGATTGATGTGATTGTTCGGGTTGATCCAAGCATCACCGTTGCCACCAGCGGCATCGTCAACACGGCGACCGCGACGATTGCCGGGCCCATTAATACGCCGTCATCTGCCGCTCCGATTTCAGTCGCCGCGCCGACACCGCAATATCAGGTGCGCAAACAGCGCATTGACCCGAATACCGGTTTAGCCATTGCGCCGGGCACGGCGGTTACTTATCGGGTGCAGCTGTGTTCGTTGACCGGCACGGGCAATATGCCGATCAATAGCGCGACCTTGACGGATACCTTGCCGTCCACGACGCCTGCGCTGAGTGCTGCGAGCGTGGAAGTATTGGGTGGCGGTACTTTGGCGTTTCCCGATATTAGCTGGGTTATTCCAGCCGGCGATTTGACCACGCTGCATACCGGTACCGGCTGCGTCAGTCGCTCGTTTGTGGTGCGCTACCCGGCTGGCATCGCTATTGGCTCTGTAGTAACGAACACGATTAATGGCACGGTCACGCCGGTTGCGGGCGCAGCGCCAGTTTTGGGCGTCGGTACGCGTGTTGACACCATTGGTGCGCCAGTGCCCGCAGGTACTTCCAGTAAATCCGCGCCCGATGTCGCCCCCGGTACCGGTGATATCGTTTTTAGTATCAACGCGAATACCAATGGCGCAAATACGCGCGTCCCCAGCTTTGAAGTGGTGGATCGCCTGCCGGCAATACCCTTGGCGACCGGCCTGACCTTTGCTTCAGTTAGCAGCGGGCAGTGGAATTCCCCCACCGAAGGCAGCGTCACCAGCGACGTGCGCGCCACTATTCAATACACCACCGCCGCCGTGATGGCGGGCGTTTGCGATTTCACTATTGGCGTGCCCATTGCGACCAACATGGTCAGCCCAGGCGTGGCCGCCGTCTTTGCCGTGCCAGGCGTCATTCCAGCAAACGCCACCTGCATACGGTGGCAGTTTAGCGATGCGGGTGCTGGCGGCCCGAATACGCCGCGCAATTGGGCCTTCACGACCGCGCCGCAAGTGCGCTACAGCGTCAATGCGGCAACCGTGGTGCCACCGGGCACGGTGCAAAACTGCACCAACACCACCTTCACGGGCGCAGCCACGCCGCGTCCAGAGCAGTGTGTGAATGCGCGCGTTGAGCTTGCAACACCTTCGGTTGCGCCTGCGAAAAGCTTCAACCCAGCGACGACGTCACCCGGTGGCACGTTGGATATCACCATGAGCGCGAGCCACGTCGCAAATGATTCCACTGCGCCATTGACCGGCATTATTTTGTCCGATTGGCTGCCGGTGCAGTTGGAGTTCGTTAGCTTTATTAGCTCCACCCCAGGTGGACAAGTGCTGCAAGTGACGCCGAACTTTGGCAGCACCGGCCGCACTTTGGTACGCGTGAGCTATCCGGCGCTATCCGTGCCGATCGGCAATGCCGGGCCGTCTGCCACTTTCCGGGTGCGCGTGCGTGAAGGCGTGTTGAGCAATCCAGCCTATGTCAATGATATGGCGGTGTTTATTGCGCCAGGGTCGTCAGGCGCATTTACTTGCCCGAACAACACACCGCCAATCGTGGATGTGAATGATCTGAACAATGACGGCAGCGCCACCGACTTACGCTGCTCAACAACCGCCAATTTTGCCGTCACTGATGCGTTTGTGTTGGGCGGGGAAAAATGGATTGAAGGCGATACAACTTTGCCAAATGTGGACGACCCAATTTTGGCGCCGATTGTTGCCGACAACACCAACTGCCCAGATTACGACAGCAATTTCGGTGGCCCAGCGTCGAACTTCACGCGTCTACCCTGCGTTGCGCAAACCCCGCACGGCGGCGCGTTCCGCTATAAATTGCGCCTGGCAAATGCGGGTAATCGTTTGCTGGAAGAATATGTCGCTTATGACACGATTCCTTTCATTGGCGATGTCGGTGTGGGTCAGCCTTTGTCCACCCAGCAGCGCGAAACCCGTTGGGTGCCAACGCTTGATGGCCCGATTACAGCTGCTGTGGTGGTGCCGCCGTTGATTCAGATTTTGTATGCGCCGGGCACCTTCACAACGTATGCCGCTGACGCGCGCGTACAAGTGGAATACACGACCGATGGCAATTTCTGCCGCGGTGAAGTGCGAACCACCGATTTCGCACCCGCAGCCGTCGGCACACCGGCATTGATCAATTCCTATCCCGCAGGTTGCAACACCGCAGCGGTGTTTTCCACGACCGCACCGACGCCGATCAGCCTGACGCGCGGTTTCCGCATTCGTGCGTTCTCAACGTTGACGGCACCCGCCAGCACCATTGATTGGGTGCCTGGCACCTATATTGAGGTGAATATGCCGCTGCGCGCACCGGCTGTGGGTGCACCGCCCAGTTATGTCGGCGGCATCGCACCCAATGTTATTGCCAACGCTGGATTTTATAACCCCGCGTGGAACAGCTTCGCGCACCGCGTGTTCCGCGCTGCTGCTGTGGCAAATACCGATCTATTGCCAACCGCCGAGCCACCGAAAGTAGGCATCGTGTTGCCTGAGCGCTATCGTTTGGGTAACTTGGTGTGGTTGGACAATGGCGCTGGCAACGCGAGTTTGCGTAACAACGGCCTAGCCGATGTCAACGAGCCAGGAATCAATGGCGTCAATGTGCGTCTGTGTCGCGATACCGATGGCACTGCGGGTGCTTCGGCGGGCGATACCGTGGTCGGCAACGTGCTGACCGCAACGCTTGGCGCTGAGCTGGGTAAATATCAATTCAACGATTTGGTACCTGCTGCTAACTATTATTTGGCGATCACCGATGCCGCGAATCAAGCGGTACTGAGCGGAATACGTTCCACTCTATTTGATGAGTTATTGCCGAATACCGATGCTGATAATACCGATAACGGCATAGGCATCAATGGCGCAGGCTTAGTTACGGCCTGCGGCGCGGGCGCGACCGGCTCGATCGTTTCCGGCTTAGTCACGTTGGGGCCAGTGAGTGCCACCGCAGTGGCACCAGAACCTACAAACGAAGTGCTACGAATTGGTGGTGTGGATGATGATGCAGATGTGTTGTTCTTCGATCCAGCCTCAAACTTCAGCGTCGACTTTGGCTTTATTGAGCAAACTGATTTAGGCGACTTGCCTGACGCTGCAGCGGGAGTGGGCGCGGGCAATTATCAAACCTTGTTGGCAGATGGTGGTGCGGTACACCCAATATTAAACGCCACGCGTTTGGGCGCGACGGTGGACGCCGAACTCAATGGGCAACCGAACGTTGCCGCTGATTTGGATGACACGACCGGTGTGCCGGACGATGAAAATGGTGTTGCAGTGGCTGATTTGACTCAGTTTGAAACCATCGCCGCACCGGTCGCTGTGACTTATACCGCAGCCAATGCGAGCCGAATTTGCGGCTTTATTGACTACAACAACGACGGCGCTTTCACCGGTGTTGAATTGGCACAGGCGGATGTTTTAGCCGGTGCCAGCACCGTAACGTTGAACTTTGGCCCTGTGCCCGCAGCAAGTGCAGGCAATCGCTATGCGCGTTTCCGCATTAGTTCCGGTGCAGCGGCCTGTTTGGCGTCCGGCTCAGCACTCGATGGCGAAGTCGAAGATTATGTCGTGCAAGTATTTAATGCCGCAGATTTTGGTGATTTACCGGATACCGCAGTCGGCAACTCGACCGGTAACTACAACACCACGCGCCTAGACAATGGTGCTGGGCACGTGCTGCGCGATGGCTTGCGTATGGGTGCTTGTAATGATGCGGAAACGAATGGTCAGCCATTGATCGGCGCGAATGGTGATGACACCGCCGCAGGTGTAATCACACAAGGTACCTGTGCACTAGCGAACGACGACGAAGATGGCATCAATATCGCTGATTTGATCACCAACGTCGGCAACCCGGCAGTGGTGCGCGTCACCGCCACCAATACGGTTGGCGTGCCCGCGCAAATTTGCGGCTTCTATGACTTCAACGCCGATGGCGATTTTGCTGACGCAGGTGAATTGGCCGCCGCCGTGCCGGTGCCGACCGGCAGCAATGGTGTGGTGTTCAACGTTAGCTTTGGCACCGTGCCGGTAACCGCCGCGCCGAGCAGCTATGCGCGCTTTCGTTTGTCCTCAACAATTGCCGCGTGTGCGCCAACGGGGTTGTTGACCGACGGTGAAGTCGAAGACTATGTCGCAGGCTTAAATATTGTTGATCGCGGCGATTTGCCGGACACCGGCCCAGGTGTTGGCATCGGTAACTACCGCACTTTGATTGCGGACGGCGGCGCATCGCATCCAATCATCAGCACCTTGTTCATGGGCGCGGTTAATGACGGTGAAGCCGATGGTCAACCGAATGCAACCGCCGCCGGTGATGATGTTGCGGGCGTCGATGATGAAGACGGCGTGGACGTATCGACGCTGCAGTTTATTGTCGGCCAGCCGCGCACGGTGGCAGTGCGCGCCACCAACACCAGCGGCGCTGATGCGCGCTTGTGCGGCTTTGTCGATTTCAACGGTGACGGTCAGTTTGCTGTAGGCACTGAAACGGCCTCGGCTACGGTGCCGACCGGCAGCAACAACGCGTTGTTTAATCTGGCTTACACCAAGCCGCTGAACTCGCCTTCCGGGAACACCTACGCACGCTTCCGCCTAAGTTCCGACGTGGCGGGTGCTTGCGCCGATGCCGGCCCTGCCAGCAACGGTGAAGTCGAAGATTATGTCGCCGGTTTGCGCCGCATTGACTTGGGTGATTTGCCTGATACCGCAGCAGGTACTGCAGCCGTGAACTACAACACGCTGGTATCTGACAACGGTGCGCAGCACGATATCGTCACCGGTTTGTTCATGGGGGTGTTGGTTGACAACGAAGCCGACGGTCAACCGAATGCCACCGCCGATGGCGATGACACCACCGGCACTACCGATGACGAAGACGGCATCAACGCGGCAGATTTAACGATTAACGTTGGTAACACCGCAACCGTGCGTGCCACCGCGACCAATACCACGGGCGGCGCTGCGCAAATATGTGGCTTTGTCGACTTCAATGCCGATGGCGATTTCTTGGATGTGGGTGAAAGTGCACCGGCGGTATCGGTGCCGACCGGCAGCACGGGCGTCGTATTCCCGCTCAGCTTTGGCTCGGTGGCACCGACAGCGGCGACGGTTAGCTATGCCCGGTTCCGCATTTCCAACACCATCGCGGCTTGCTCATCCTTGGGCGCTTTGGCAACCGGCGAAGTGGAAGATTACCGCGTCACGCTCAACAGTTCAGATCGCGGCGATTTGCCGGATACCGGTGCTGGCGTGGGCGTGGGCAATTACCGCACCCTGCTTGCCGATGGCGGTCCATCACATCCGATCGTGACGGGTTTGCGCATGGGCACATTGAATGACGGCGAAGGCGATGGCCAGCAAGATGCCGCCGCCAACGGCGATGACGCAGCAGGCGTGGATGACGAAGACGGCGTCGACATTACGACATTGCAATTCATTGTCGGGCAACCGAGAGTGGTCAATGTCACCGCGACCAATACCACCGCAAGCGCCGCACGAATCTGTGCCTTCATTGACTTCAACCGCGATGGCGCGTTTACGCCTGGCACTGAAGTTCAAGAAGTAGCTGTGCCCGCCGCAAGTAATAACGTCGTGTTCGCGTTGAACTTTACCAAGCCGCTGAGTTCACCCTCGGGCAATACCTACGCGCGCTTCCGTTTGAGTACGGATATCGCTGGTGCCTGTGCTGATGGCGGTGTCGCGACGAACGGTGAAGTCGAAGACTACGTTGCTGGTTTGCGCCGCATCGACTTGGGCGATTTGCCTGATACCGGCGCCGGGGTTGGTGTCGGGAACTACAGCACTTTGGTGGCCAATTTGGGTGCGCAACACGATATCGTGCCGGGTTTGTTTATGGGCGCATCGGTTGACAATGAAGCGGATGGTCAACCGAACGCGACTGCCTTAGGCGATGACAGTACCGGCATTCCTGACGACGAAGATGGCGTCAATATTGCTGATTTGACCAATGTGCAAGCGTTGGCGGTCACCAATGTGCGCGTCACGGCAACGAATACAACAACAGCGGCAGCGAAAATTTGCGGCTTTGTTGATTTCAACGCCGATGGTGACTTCCTTGACGTCGGTGAAAGTGCGACGCAAGCGGTACCCGTGGCAAGCAACAATGCCGTCGTTACCCTAGCTTTTGGTGCAGTCGTACCGAGCGGTCCACGTAGCTCTTACGCACGCTATCGCATCAGTACGTCTACCGCTGCCTGCAGCGCAGACGGCGCGCTGGTGGATGGCGAAGTCGAAGATTATGTCGTCAGCTTCCAAGAATATGACTTTGGCGATTTGCCAGACGCAGCAGCGGGCACAGGCATCGGCAATTATCAAACCCTGTTTGGCGACAATGGCGCGGCGCACGGCATTATTGCGGGCCTGCGTATCGGTGCGGTGGAAGACGCTGAACTCGTCGGCCAACCGAATATTGCCGCGACCGGTGATGACAATGTCGGCACCCCCGATGATGAAGACGGTGTCACTGTGCGGCCGCAATATTTCGCGGGCAGCCCAAGCACCACGCCAGCAGTCGTGACCAACACGACCGGCCGAGCCGCAACGTTATGTGGATTTATCGACTGGAACGGTGATGGCGACTTTGGCGATGCCAATGAAGCCGCGACCTTAGCTGTTCCGACCGCTAGCACCAATGTGTCGCTGTTACTTAATTTTGGCGTCGTGCCGGTGGGTGGCGCGGGTTCGACCTATGGCCGCTTCCGCTTATCGACGGTGCCGGGCTGTGTGGCCGGTGGTTTAGTGGCGGACGGTGAAGTCGAGGATTACGCGATCTCAGTCGGCATCGGCGCGATGAGCTTGGGTAATTTGGTTTGGGAAGATTTGAACAACAATGGTGTGGTCAACGCAGGCGAGCCGGGCATTGTTGGCGTGCCGGTGAACTTGTTCATTGACGCTGATAACAATGGTGTGCCAGATGGTGCGGCGATTCAAACGCAAAACACCAATGGTACGGGCAACTATTTGTTCATCAATCTGCGTCCAAATACCTATCTGGTAGAAATCACGCCACCGGTGCAGTACACCGTTTCGACCGGTACCGGGCGTCGGTATTTGCCGCTTGGGCCGTATGAGCCTGCACCGGATCCTGATAACGATCTCAATAATGACGACAACGGCACCATCAATGCAGTCGTAAACTATCGTTCCTTTCCGGTGACTCTAGTCGCAAAAAGCGAGCCGATTGATGACGGTGACAGTGATTTTGATTCCAATCTGAGTGTCGACTTTGGTTTGTTGACTAACTTCGATTTGGCTTTGCGTAAAACCTTGGCGGTGGGCCAACCGGTGAATGTTTCCGGTGGCAATGTGCGCTTCACCATCACTGTGTTTAATCAGGGCTCCATTACTGCGGCCAATATTCAAGTGACCGACACCATTCCAAGTGGTTTGGCACTAAATGATCCGACGTGGACAATGGTGGGCGCAAATCAAGCGCGCCGCACGATTGCCGGGCCGCTGGCGCCTGGCGCGAGTATTCAGCTAGACATCGTGATGAGTGTTAACGGCTCGTCGGGATTGCTTATCAATACCGCCGAAATTTCAGAGGCTACGGACGGCGCAGGTAACCCACGAATCGACAAGGATTCCGATCCCGACGGTAATCCTGGTAACGATGGCAATCCGATTGATGATGAAACCGGCAATGGTGGCAACGATGAAGATGACGCGGATTTTGCCCAAGTCGTCATAAACATTGCCGTCCCCGCACTAAGCCCGTTTGCATTAATGCTGCTAATGCTTGGCATGGTTTGGATGAGCCGTCGGCGTATAGGCGCTGCCTGATCAATAAGCTCAAGTGAAAAAACGGCCTTCGGGCCGTTTTTTTTGCCGCTGGGATTTTGTCGACAGCACTCCGTTTATTAGCGCCTATGACTTAGACCGCAAAGTCTGACAATCCGACCGCTTGAATATTTGTGCTAAGCGGAAATGCATTCGCAGTGCGACATAACACCTGAGCGCGCCGCACGTGAGGCTCGCCTAATTCGGTCATCACTGATTTGAGCGCACGAATGTCGCGCTGGTCGGGGTGTTCGCGCCATTTGGCTTCAAAAAGCTCAAAGCTACCGGCACGATCCACCATAAAGTCCACTTCCTTGTTGCGATCACGCCAGAACATTAAATCCGAGCCACCATATTTTAGCGTTTGCGCACGCCTTAGCTCGCTGTGGCAGAGCGTCTCCCAAAAGGCACCAATGAGCGGTGTGGTTTCGAAATCGTTGGCACTGCGTACACCACACAAAAAGGCTGCGAGCCCAACATCACTAAAATAGGCTTTGGGCATTTTTACCAAGCGCTTTGTGGCGTTGTTAAACCAGGGCTCGAGTAAGTGAATCACCCCGGCTGCTTTTAGGGCGCTGAGCCATTGCCCAATCGTGGATGTTGCAACACCGACATCGCGCGCCAGTTCGGTTTGGTTCAATAAATTGGCCCCGCGTAGGGCTAAAGCACGCATAAAGCGCTCGTAGTCACGCAGCTGAGTTACCAAAAGCAGTTGCCGTAAATCGCGCTCTAAAAAAGTTGCGACGTAACTTTGCATCCACGCTGCGGGGGCAAGCGCAGGATTGGCATAGAGCTCTGGAAATCCGCCCCGCTGCAAGCGTTCGTGTATGGGCATATTCGGCGCTACGCGATCAATTTCAATTTGGGTCAGGCCCTCAATTTCAATAATCTGTACCCGGCCTGCGAGCGAATCTGAAACCGATTGCATCAGCCCGAATCTTTGTGAGCCCGACAAAATAAACTGCCCCGGCTTGCGATCAGCGTCAATGGCGAATTTCAGATGCCGGAACAGCCCAGGCGCGTATTGCACCTCATCAATAATCACGGGTGCCGGATGCGCGCGCAAAAAGGCTTCGGGGTCATTTTCTGCTTGTGCTGCGGCTGATGGCAAGTCAAGTGAAACGTAGTGGTGTTCAGGAAAGGTATTACGCGCAAGCGCGGTCTTTCCAGTCTGACGTATGCCAGTGAGCACAAGCGCCGGGCGCATCGCCGCAACTTGTTGTAAATACAAAGAAATATCACGAGAAATCCACATCCTGCAAATCATACGCTTGCGTCGAACGATTTGCAGTATTTAAATTTCACGTGTTAATTATCGTTGTATAACAACCGCTTATATCGTAATAAGATCACCGTATTGAGGCACTGTTAAATGTTCACTCACTCAACAAAGACTCTGCGATCACCTGCGTTCCTATTAACTCCACACGAATCGCGGCGACCGCGCGGCGCGCTTTTTCGCGCGCGCTAAATAAGCTGTCGCCGCGCGCTAAAGCCACACCTAAGCGGCGCTTGCCGGACACACTGGGCTTGCCGAACAGGCGTAAATCAGTGTCGGGCTCGCTAAGTGCGCGATTGATTCCGTAAAACGTCGGTGCGTGGCCTTCGCCTTCGGCTAACAGGGCTGCAGACGCACTTGCGCCGAGCTGACGAATCGCTGGGATCGGCAGGCCAACAATGGCGCGCATGTGCAAATCGAACTGCGATAAGTCTTGTGAGATGAGTGTCACTAGGCCAGTGTCGTGCGGGCGCGGTGACACTTCGGAGAACAGCACTTCATCACCGCGCACGAATAGCTCAACGCCAAATACGCCTGCGCCGCCTAAATTGTCGGTGATCGCTTTTGCGATGTCCTGAGCGCGGTTGAGTGCCAGTGCGCTCATCGGTTGGGGCTGCCAAGACTCGCGATAGTCGCCGTCCTCTTGGAAATGCCCGATCGGCTCACAAAAATGGGTGCCGCCGACGTGGCGAATAGTCAACAGCGTAATCTCAAAATCAAACGGTACAAATGCCTCGACGATCACGCGTGCCGCTGCGTTTGTGCTGGCGCGCCCGCCGGATTGCGCGTAGTCCCACGCGGGATCAATTTGCGCCGCAGTGCGCACCACGCTTTGGCCCTTGCCGGAGCTACTCATCAGCGGCTTGACTACGCAGGGCAGGGCGAGCCTAGCAATGGCCGCATGAAATTCTGCTTGCGTATCGACAAACTCAAATTTTGAGGTCGCCAGCCCTAAGGTATCCGCCGCCAAGCGCCGTATCCCTTCGCGATCCATCGTTAGCTGCGCCGCCCGTGCGGTTGGCACGACGCGAAGCACGCGGCCATCCGGCCAGATGTGGCCTTCGAGCGCAAGCAAAGTTTGTGTGTGGATCGCCTCGATTTCCGGCACCACCCAATCGGGCTGCTCAGTTTCAATCACTGCGCGTAAGCTTGTCGCATCCAACATACTAATGACATGCGCGCGATGGGCAACGTGCATCGCGGGTGCGCCGTCGTAACGATCAACAGCGATCACTTCAAACCCTAAACGTTGCGCTGCGATGGTTAGTTCTTTGCCAAGCTCACCTGCACCGAGCAACATGATTTTTTGCGCGCTGGCTGTTTGCGCGGTGCCAAAGGCATCACCGGCCGGTGTATTAGCAAATTCTTGGTTAGCGGGCATGGGTGCATCCTTGCAAATAGTTTTCGGTGGGTGAGCGACGCTTGATGCGTTTTGGCGACGCAAAAGGAACGGCTAAAACTGCGATCAGCAAAAAATCATACTTGGTGGCGTATCTATATAGCCAGTTTTCTTATTCGCTAAGCGCACATGCCGATTGCTTTAAACCTTCAGCAATACTTTTTAAAAGTTCGCGCTGCAACTGACTTTTGGCACCTGCGCACCGTATTCTTTGGCGTTTTAATGTTAACGCTTCCGCATTTTGGGTTTGCAGAACAAGAACAAGCCAAACAAAATTCTTCCGCGCCCGCATCACCCGCGTTACAGTCGTTAACGTTAGAACAGGCAGTGAAGCGCGTAACGCGGCAAAGTGGGGGTAAGATACTATCAGCCCGACGAATTCAGACTCGGAAGGGGCCAATGTTCAGAATTAAAGTTCTTACTCGCACTGGGCGCGTTCGCGTGGTACAAATTGCAGAGTTTGAGCCACCATCAGTTTCTAAATGATTCATTTTGCAAAAGCAAAAAACGTTCCAAATTGATTCGTTTTGCAAAAGCAAAACACATTCCTAATTGATTCGTTTTGCATCAGCAAAACAAATGACCAAAGGTGAGTAAATGCGCGTACTAATCGTCGAAGATGAAGCCCCACTCCGGGAAACGCTTGCAGCACGGATGCAGCGCGAAGGTTTTGCGGTAGATACCGCGTGCGATGGCGAAGAAGCCATTTACATGGGGCGCGAAGTCCCGTTCGATATCGTGATCGTCGATCTAGGGTTGCCGAGGATGTCGGGCATCGAAGTCGTCAAAAAATTACGCGAGTTGCAAAAACGCTATCCGATCTTAATTTTGACCGCGCGTTCGAGCTGGCAAGATAAAGTTGAGGGCCTGAAAAGCGGCGCTGACGATTACTTGGTCAAGCCCTTCCACATTGAAGAGCTGCTGGCCCGTGTCAATGCCTTGGTGCGTCGCTCCGCAGGCTGGAGCAAGCCCGTGTTGGAATGCGGCCCGGTGGCGATGGATACCACCGCGCAAACGGTTTCAATCAATGCGCAAGTGATTGATCTAACCAGTTACGAATACAAAGTGCTTGAATATTTAATGCTGCACGCCGGTGAGTTAGTCAGCAAAGGCGATTTGACCGAGCATATTTACGAGCAAGATTTTGACCGTGACAGCAATGTCATCGAAGTTTTCATCGGTCGCTTGCGTAAAAAGCTCGATAATGATGGCACTTTAAAGCCAATCGAAACCGTGCGTGGGCGCGGCTACCGCTTTGCGATCCCGCGAACGCCATAGTTTGCGACTCGCTAGCCTGGCCGTAAAAGAAACATAACTCCATGGCGTCGACGGCTCAGGAATCCGGCTCAGGCACGGAGCGTTCGGCGTCAGAGCAAGCATCAGACAAAGCAACAGCGGGCCGGGCGAAAGCGCCGGCCCGCAGTTTTTTGAGTGCCCGCACGCCGGCGATCACCACGCGGCTTATTTTGGCGAGTGCCTTGGCGCTATCAGCTTTTCTAACGCTGACCGGCTGGGCGCTGGATCGCGCTTTCGAGCGTAGTGCGGTCAAAGCGATCCAATTACGCTTGCAGGGGTACTTCTATTCCTTACTGCAAGAAAGCGACGTCAACGTAAAAGGCAAGCTATTGCTGTCTGATCGTATGCCACAAGCCGATTTTGATCGCCCTGCCTCTGGCTTGTATGCGGGTGTGCGTGGCCCGGATTTCTATTGGCTATCCCCGAGTGCGCTGGGCCGCGATATGCCATTTACTGAAGCGCTAACGCCGGGGGAGTTTTCCTTCAACGGCCCAGTGGCGACCGAAGCGATTGGCAATATTTACGTCTTTAGTTCGGGTGTTACCTTCGAAGACGATGCGCCGAACAAGCCTGTCAACGCTGTGCCTGCGCCGACATACACGTTTTTTGTCGCCGAAACTGAGAGCTCTTTGCTTAAGCAAAAGGCCGCATTTCGCAGCACACTTACCCGTTATTTGGGTGGCTTTGGGCTGTTGCTGCTATTTGTGCAAGGCTTCTTGCTGCGCATGAGCCTAAATCCGTTGCGTCATGTTGCAAAAGAATTGGCTGAGGTTGAACGCGGTACCGCTGAGGAATTGATTGGCCCGTATCCTTCTGAACTTGCCGGCCTAACCAGCAGCTTAAATCGCGTGATTG
Organism: Rhodanobacteraceae bacterium; assembly: GCA_031409855.1. Taxonomy (GTDB): domain Bacteria; phylum Pseudomonadota; class Gammaproteobacteria; order Xanthomonadales; family SZUA-5; genus JANNYA01. Next base: position 35,834 of record JANNYA010000141.1, read on the forward strand.
GTGCGGAGCGCGACAACTTGAAACGCTACCGCAACACGCTCGGTGATTTGGCGCACAGCCTTAAAACGCCGCTGGCGGTGATGCGCGGCTTACTCGATAGCGAACCAGAAAAACCGCAATTGATCGCCGGCACGGAAGAGCAAATTCGGCGTATGAATGAAATTGTCGCCTATCAATTGGCGCGCGCGGCTTCCAGTGGACACAAGACCTTCGCCGCACCCATGGCTATCGATAAAAACGCCGAAGAAATCGTGCAAAGTTTGGAAAAAGTCTATGCCGTGAAAGGCGTGCTGTGCGAGTTTGAATTGGATGAAGCCGCACGTTTCCACGGCGAATTAGGCGACGTAATGGAGGTGTTGGGCAATCTTTTAGACAACGGCTTCAAATGGGCAAAGTCGCGCGTGGTGTTGACCACCCGCCAAATCGGCAACGCCAAATCGCGCCGCATGGGCTTAGAAATTTGCGTCGAAGATGATGGCCCCGGCATTCCCGAAGCCAAAATGGACGATATGCTCAAACGCGGCGTACGCGGCGACGAACGCGTGCACGGCCACGGCATCGGCCTTTCGACGGTTAGCAATGTGATGGAAAGCTATCAAGGCCAGCTCAACATTGATCGCTCGCCTGAGCTGGGTGGGGCCAGGTTTAGTGCGGTGTTTCCGCCGCTTTAGCTGAGCGATTTGGGGTCAGTTCCCGCCGCTGTCTTTAACCCCCAAATTCACGCTGTGAAAGAAAAACTATCCATGCTCGGTCTAGCACTGTTATGAACCCGAACCCCCGTCAGCTGGCCTTTGACGCCCTTGTGCGCCGATTGAGCCCGGAACTTTATCGCTTCGCCTATTGGCTTTGTAAAAGCCGGGCGTTGGCGCAGGATATTTTGCAGGAATGCTATTTGCGCGCTTGGCGCTCGTCGGAGGATTTGCGCGATGTCAACAGCGCCAAAGCCTGGATGATGACAATCCTGCGGCGCGAATTTTTGCGTACCTTTGAGCGCAAGCAGTTTGATTTGACCGATTTGGAGGATGTCTCTATCGCCGATACGGTATCCCCAAGTTTGGAGGCGCAAAGCGAGTCGAATCTATTGCGCCAAATGATTGGCAAATTGGACACGAAATATCGTGTGCCGCTTGTACTGCAGGTCATGGGTGGCCTAAGCGGGGCGGAGATTGCCGCTGAGCTGGGTATGCAGGAAGCCACCGTCAACACGCATTTATTTCGCGCCCGCGAACAACTTAAAGCCATGGTTGATGCGCCTGTTGCCGGGGCCGCAAAAGACACCATAACTCAACACAGCAACACCGTAAACATTGGAGCCGCGCGTGAACACCGCCGAATTTGAATTACTTTTGGGCACTGACCCACGCCAAGCCGGGCGCAAAGCAGAGGCCAAAGCGCTGCAGCAAACGGGCGAGTGCATGGATGCCGAGCTGCGCTTGGCGCGCGCGCTGAAATTTGAGCACACGCTCGATCAGGCGTTTGAGATCGAGTTGCCCGACGTGCTGCAGGCCAAGCTTTTCGCGATTGCGCGGGCCGATGTGGCCGTGGCACCCAGCAATGGCACCCATGGTGTTTGGCGCTCGCGCCGATGGTTAGCGCTCGCGGCGGGCGTTTCGATGTTTGCGGTTGCGGCATTTGTCGGCTATCAAGGCAGAGCACAGCCGCTCAATGCGCGGCTTGCAGAGCACTGCAATGAGCACATGACGCACGAACCCTTTGCGGTAACGCGCCGAACGGTGGTGCCAAATGACTTAGTTGAGCGCATGTTTGCAATGAATGGCTTTGCCACGACAGCGCCAGACGGCCGCGCGTTGACCGCCGTCTTGGGCGAGGTCAATTACCTATCGCCCTGTAGCGTAGTCGGCAAAACTGGGATGCATTTAGTGGTGCAAACCGCCGCCGGCCCAGTCACAGTGCTGGTCATGCCAGACGCTGCCAACGAAGGTGCAAGCGAAGTGCGTATCAACAGTGCCCTGATTCGGATTTCACCGCTGTCAAGCGGACAGAATTCGCGTGGTGCGATTGCGTTCGTGGCGGAATCGAGCGTGTCGGTGGATGCGGTTGAGGCGCGGTTTTTGCAAGCCTTGGGTGCGGTTTAGCGGAAAAAACTATTGTAATTGCACGCTGGCGATATCCATTTCATCGTTCAGCGATACGGGCACGATCAAGCTCTGATGGGCTAAATCCAACGCGAAAGCGCCGGCTGGCATTTTTCGGATCTTACGGTCTGTTTTTGCACGGAGATCGAAAACACGCAGTTCGTTCGTGGGGGCGGTATCGGTGGCATAGTAAACAAGCCCTTGCGCGACCCGCCAATGCCAAAACCCGCGCGGTTTAAACTGTTCTAGCCTGGGTGCTTCGGTGCCGTCGGATAAACGTTCAAACAAAGTTCTATTTCCCACCCGCGTAAAATACAGCTTGCCTGTGCTTTGATCTATTTGAAAGCTGGCCGCATTTTCTAGCGTCCAAAGTAGCCGCCATGGTCGCGTTGCGCTATTGCTGGCGATCAGTGCGGATGCCGAGCCGCCGATTTCGCTTTCCTCTAGTTTGGGCTGCCATTTTTGCAGCCGCCGTTGCCCGCGACTGCTGCTCAAAATCACGATCGCGTCAGCATCATAATTTGCTCGAATGATCAAACCTAAGCCCGAGGGCACGGTGATGACCCGCGTTCGACTGCGGTCTAATTCAAACTCGAAAAGTTGACTGTCCAGGCTGGCAGGCGCCAATGCCGAGTACAGCAACCGTGCGCTACTGGGATGCCAACTCATCGCGCCAAAACTAGCAGGGAATTGTGTGATCGCGCGTGGTTGCAAGGTGCCGGGTTGTCCGCCACGCCCAGCTAGCCACACTTGGCCGATGCCACCGCGCGAACTTAGGAAAGCAATCCACTCGCCGCTCGGACTAACGCTGGGCGGGCCATCTGAGCTGGTGCTCGGGAACAGCCGCACGCCAGCGCGCGCATCTTTTAGGCCAAACTCGAATAAACCGATTTGCTCTGTGGCGACCGAGAAAACAACTTTTCCGTTAGCCGAAACACTGGGAGTTTGACCCAACACGCCGAGCGCAAGTGCGGTTTGTTTTTCGCGCAGTAGGGTCAAATCGTACTCACCCTCTGAAGCAATTGCCGCAACAATGCCGAGGCTGTCTGGCAACCATGCAAACCCCGCGGTCGCTGTCGCCAAGTTGGCGAGCGGACGCAAATTCTGACCAGCGCTGTCACTGATGTAGAGGGTTGAATCCGAGCCCACCCCTCGGCGAAAAGCGAGCAACTGCCCATTCGGTGATCGCTGCGGATGCCAGTTGAACGCGCCACCGGAAACCAGTGTTAATGATTTCCCGCTGTCGAGCTGATAGCTGACGATGCCCATCGCAATCGGCGCGTCTTTTTCCGAAGGCTGACGCTGTGCAAAAAGCAGTTCATTTTGCGTAGGCCAGTCAAAGGGCAGCATCATCCCCTCGGGGCAATCCATGAGCTTGCGCGATTCGCTGCCCAAAATGCGCTGCGCAATGATTTCGCATTGCTCATGCACGTCTGCGTCGCTTTGGGCACTTTGGCTGGCGGCATTAATGTTAGGCGGGGAGGCTAGGGCACGCAGTCGCACATAAGCGATTTCTAAGCCGTCTGCTGAAAAATGGGGATTGATCTCGCTGGCGTTGTGCGTTTGTGCGCTGTCGGCGGTCAAGCGCTGGGCGTTTGCCGTTGCCAAGTCGCGTACCCAAACACGGTTGTGCCCTTCGACTTCGGTGCTATAGGCCAGCCATGCGCCGTTGCTGGAGATCACTGGATTGCGCTCCGCGCCGGGCGTGCTGGACAGCTGCCGATAGGATTTCTTGATTTGACTTAGTTTGTCGGAATTGGCCGCAACGATTGTGCGCAGCGCTAGTTCTGCTGTGCCTTGTGCGGTGCGCTCGGCGTTGTGGGTTGACTGATTTCCATACAAGCCAAGGAAAACTGCGCAAGCGATTATCACCACCAGCAAGGAAACAGCGAACACGCGCTTACTCAACGGCGCGAAATTTCCAATTTTTGCGGGCGCTGGCCATTGCGCCACGAGTAATTCAGGCTTGGGCTCACGCGTTTCCACGATAGCAACTGCGCCCTCTGGCGTGGCTATTGCTGGCTCCGAAACCTCACTCCAAATCGGCTGTTTGAGCAAGCGGTAGCCAATTTTTGGCACGGTCTCAATGTAATTCGGCGCCTTTTGATCGTCCTGAAACGCTTTGCGCAACTCTTTGATGGCCTGCGTCAAAACTTCTGGCGTTGGACAGGTGTTGGGCCATACTGCTTCCAAGAGTTCGTCGCGCGCGATGGTTTCACCGGATCGCAGCGCTAGTTCCAACAAAACGCTCATTGTTTTTGGCGTTAGCCGGCGTGCTTCGCCAGCGTTATCGGCAATCAGCTTTAACGCACCCACATCGACTTGATAGGCACCGAGGCGTAATGTTTGGCCTCGGTGCGAACGCAATTCCGCTAGACCGGAAGTCTTTTGGCCGACAACACTGTTTCGGCTAACACCCACGCTATTGGGCTGCAAGGTTTTTTGAGGTGTGGGCGTTTCATGCATGTGCTGCGTTTCTCTATTGGAACAAGTGCTTAGCTGATACGCGGGGGGAGCTTATGAAGTACTACTTGTTTCGAGCGCAACAAATACGAAGTTATTCGTTTTTAAGTGTGATTGGAAGTGCCGGGCTTGATGGACTTCTCGCGCGATAGTCACCGCGAAAATCCAATCGCCAGCCCGTGCCTTGCTTCGATTCCATAGTTTGCACGACGCTGCCATCGGCTTGCGCGGCGAAGCGCATTCGCGCAGGTTTTGAAGGGGGAATAGCGGGGGGTGTCGCTACCGAAACGGCGGTAATTGCCATCGAAAACACTAGGTAAGGCGGCATGACGCTGCACTCCTGAAAAGTGCGCCGAATAATTTCGGCGCACGGCTAAGGCTAGTCAATTGCGGCTAGAACTTCTGGGTGTAGCGCAAATAGTAGAAACTGCCTGGGATATCGTAAGACGGATCAAAGCTATTGCCAAATGCAGCTGGCGCTAAGGGTGGGTCTTTGCGAAACAGATTGTTACCGCCAATCGCGATGCTGGCTTGCCAAGGCAGCTCGTACCCGACTTGCCCATCGAAATAGGTGACGGCGCCGATGCGATGTTCAGGTGCCGCGTTGCCATCGCCATCGGTGCGTGCGCCATCCGAACAGGCGAGCCCAACAATGCCTGCCTCGACACTTGTGCAGGTATCATCCACGCTTGAGAAAAAGCGTGCACCAAGGCGGGCGTTCCAATTGCCGCTGTTCCAGCGCAAATCCAATTTTGAACGTACGCGCCAAGTGACGACAAAATTTGCGGTGTCAGCTTCACCGACCAAGTTGTCGGGCGGCCCGGCACCGGGGACTTCTTGCACGTAATCCGACAGATAGGTGGTGTCCCAAGCCAAACTGAAACGACCAAAGTCCAGTTCTGGCAGCGCATAGTTAAGCCCTAAATCAAAACCACGCACGTCCGTTGTGCCGATATTGGTTGCGGTATCGAAAAAGCTAATAATTTCGCCGCTGGCTGCGCGCGTGATTTGTTGGCACAACGCCGGGTTTTGGACTGTCTGGACATAGCACTGATCCAAAATAAACTGCGCGCCCAAGCCGCCGACAATCGAGTTTTCAACGTTAACCCGCCAAAAATCCAGGGTGGTATTGAGTCCTTCAATGTATGCGGGGCTATAGACTAGGCCAATCGATTGGCTGGTTGAGGTTTCGGGCTGCAAATTCGCGTTGCTGCCGCCGGTGACTCGTTGCTGTGGGCCAGAAAAAATGTAGCTGCCGTTCGCAGGCACACCGGTGGCGACGCAGCGGCGCTGCGTTTCTGGATCTTGCGCAGTTAGCCGCGAACAGGGGTCGTTGATGTTGGGAAAGCCATCCGCCTGGCCGCCAAATAAGTTGCTGATGTCCGGGGCGCGAAAGCCTTCAGCAAAACTTGCGCGTACTACAACTTCATCGTTTGGCTGATAGCGTATGCCGGCTTTCAAATTGGTGGTGTCGCCAAAGGTTGAATAATCCGAAGTGCGCCCCGCAAGGGAAAGCTCCAGGCCTTTTGCGAACGGTTGATCCGCTAATATCGGCACGCGGAACTCGGCATACGCTTCATCAACGTCGTAGCCGCCATTGGTCGGCAGGCGTGCGTTCAAGCCGCCCAGTAAGCCTTGCGCGGCAAATGCATCTGGGGAATCAAAGCCACTTTCCTTGCGTGTTTCAACGCCCACCGCCATGCCCAAAATGCCCGCCGGTAATTCGAGCAAATCGCCGGTTAAATTCGCATACAAGTATTCCTGGCGGGTTTGGAATAGATCGTGCGCGGTAATGCTGATGTTGTTAAGCATGGCTTGAGTGACTGAGCCTGGGCCCTGGGTTAGGTTTAGCGGTAAGCAGCCCGCGATCACCGCATTCGGGGTGCCACAAAATGCCACGCCAGCGGCATCTCTAAACGATGGCCCGACTGCCGCACGTACAGCGGCCAAATTTACTGCGCCATTGACATTATTCACCGAATCCGAACGCGTAAAAACATAGCCCACGTCCCAGGTGTAGTATTTTTCACTCAAATCAAAGGCACCGCTGAGGCCAAATAGCGCGCGAAAGGTCGTCACATCACGCGCCGTGCTGCGCCCGCCGGTTTCGACTAAGCGTCGGCGCACGCGGGTAATGTCGCTGCCAAAAGGGTTGAAAACGCTGTCACGGCTGATGCCAAATGCCGCGCCGGCACCTGCACCGCCATTGCTTTGAAATGCCAGCGGCGTCGAGGCGAGCAAGGTCTCGTTCGACTCAAAGCTATAAAGCACCTCTGATACTGCAGTAATCTCATCGCTTACTTCGTAGCGACCGGAGCCGAAAATGCTGTAGCGACTAAATGGCGTCTGGAGAAAATTTTCCGGCGCAAAATTGTAGCCGTCGACGCGGTCATTGAAGGGCTTGAAGTCGCTCGGCGCGGTGCCGGGGCGGCCCGGAATTAACGTGACGCGTCCCCGTCCTGCCGCATCAAATTGACCAAAGGGGGACGTCGGTGACGCACCTGCAGCGGCGTCTTGCGGGTTAAAACCAAAGGCAGGTACTCGCGAAATTTCACGATCCCCCGCGCCAATGATTTTTTGCTCGACATAAGAGGCATTAATAAAAACCGAGCCACGATCACTGCGCGCGCCCATGGTCAACCCAGCGCTGCTGGTTTCACCATCGCCTTCGCTGGTTTGGCCGGTGGTGACTTCTAATTCAGTGCCGTCAAAATCCGAGCGCAAGATAATGTTCACTACGCCCGCAATTGCATCCGAGCCATACACCGCTGAGGCGCCGTCTTTAAGAACTTCGATACGTTCCACCGCTGACAACGGCACACTGTTTAGATTGACGCCGCCATCGAGTGAGCCGGCGCTGCCAATCCAGCGTCGACCGTTCACCAATACCAGTGTACGCGCTGAACCCAAAGAACGTAAATTGACGCGTGTTTCGCCGGTGCCTGCGTTGTTACGCTGGGTGTTGAGGGTGGCGCCGCCTGCAGCAATATCTTGCAAGTAGTCACCAATCGTCGGCACGCCGGTAGCGGCCAAATCTTCACGCGTAATCGTCAAAACTGGCTGTGCGGTTTCCGCGTCGACACTGCGAATCCGCGAACCGGTCACCACGACCGCGCCGAGTTCGTCCTCGGTGGCGTCCGCAGCAGGCGTGGGAGTTTGCGCAAGCGCCGCCAGCGGATTTGCAAATAGCAGTGCGCTCAGCGCAGCACTAATCGCGCCGCTCAGCGCCTTTTCACGCGATTGCCGTGGGTGCCTCGGCAGTGCAGTGGGGGAATGAATCATGATGTTTTCCTTCATTGGAGGACCTGCGGGCACGAGCTGTGCGCCGCTGTGCCAAAACATTTGGCAGTGTCACCACAGTAAAGGCAGTGCCAAACCCCGGGCGTGGCGAAAAGTGCGCGAAGGTGTGGCGAATAGCGGGAATGACAACGTGCAGTTTGAGCGGGTGCTTGCGCCTGCTTAATCACCCTGGGCCGTGCTGAAACACTGGTGAAAGCCATATGTGGCGCATGTGAATCAACATTTCACCGAAATTTCATAGGCAATTTCATCGCTTTTTCAGGACGCCTGCGGCCCCGCCCGCCAAAGCTAGCGCTCAATTGAACGCAAGAGGTGGGTTTATGGAATTTTCAATACATGCGTTGCGCGCTGGACTAGAGCCGATGCCAGATCTAACCGGCCTACGTTTTGCCTATGCACTGGGTCGGGCACCGCTCGTTTTCGCGGGGCAGGGCACGCTGGTTTTAGCGCTGCGACAGCCGCTAAAAATAAAACTGGGCGAACAAGAATGGCTAATTCCAAAATTTGGCGCTTATTTCATACCGCCAGAGGAGCGCAATCGCCGTGCGCCATTGAGTGGCGATTGTTTAGGTGCTGAATTCCCCATGATTGAGGCGCAAGCACCGATTTGTATTCAGGCGCAAAGTGCGGGCCCTTGGCTGATGATTTCAGCGTCAGAGGTTACCTGGCGCGTACTTAGCACCGAGTTGAAGCGTATGGGCGCATCCAGTTCCCAGCCGGTTGCCGGGCTTTGGCCGAATGCGGGCACCCTAGCGCGCTGGACGCTACAAAAAATTCGCCGCACCCGCCAGATCAATCAAAGCGTGGGCAACAGCGCTGCAATAATACGGTCAACGCTGGAACCGATTGCGTTGTTTGAGCTGGCGCAGGCGATGCAAACGACGCTTGCCAGCTTTGGCCCCTTGGTTGAACGCTGCCCGGGGCGCTGGACAAATCAAAAGCTGCAAGTATTTCGCCGCCTCATGCGGGTACGGCAATTTATCGATTTGCGCTGCACGGATAGCTTGCCAATCGAAAAATTGGCGAGCATGGCAAATTATTCACGCTCGCACTTTATGACCATATTTCGTGAGGTATTTGGCGAAACGCCACACAATCAACTGTTGGAGCGGCGCTTGAAATTTGCCCAGCGCATGCTGGGGCAACATGGCTACTCGGTGCAAGAAACCACGCTTGCCGCCGGTTTTGAAGACCGCTCATCGTTCTCAAAGTTGTTTCGGCGTCGCTTTGGTGTGACTGCGCTGGCGACCCGGCAAGCCGCAGTAAGTGGGCAAGCGAGCGGCGCCGCTTGGGGGCGGTTCGTATTGCTTTGAGGATGCTCGCTCGCGCGGGCCGAAAAAATTGCGCTACGCATAAATTCTCAACCCCGCAATAACGCCACAACTCGTGCCTGAGCCCGACTCGAATACACCAATTGCGTATGCGAAAGATTCAATCGTTCGTGATGCGTTAGCCAAGCTGCCTGGGTTTCTTCGATTCCGACCGAGCCATCGTTCTCGGCGTTAAAACGCGCGAGCAATTTGCCGCCGCCTAAGCTGCGGGTGCCGGCTATTACGCTGACTTTGATCGTTTCCGGCAAATCCAGCCGAACGCCCTTTAGCAAGGGCGCGCTGGCATGCCCGAGCATGGTTTTGAAGGGCGTGCGCTGCATTTTTCTGATGACCGCAGAGCCATTAATCGGCGTGCCTAAGCAAACGACGTGCCCGGCGCAAAGCTCGGGCCGTCGCTGAATGAGATCCAGCACCAGCAAGCCGCCCATGGAGTGCGCAACAAAGTGGCACGGTGCGCCTATGCGTTGTTCAATCAAGCGCGCGAGTCCGTCCTGATTTTGCTGATAGCCCACCAAGGCACTGGAATAGTGATAGCGATAACAGCGGAAATTGGCACGCACGAGTGCGTTTTTTAGCGGCCGCATTTGCCATGCGCCCATCCACAAACCATGCACGATCACGACCGGCGCGCCTGAGCTGACCGCATCGCTAGCAGCAAAATCGCTCATTTAGCGGCACACACGTCACCGTTTTTGCTGCCATAGCGCCCTTGATAGCGTTCGCACAGCGCGGTGTGGCGGCTGTCCAGGGGCGTGTCGACGCCCGCAATAAAAATACGTTTGATCGGGCTGGTGATTTCTAATACGTCGCCGCGCACCAAAATCAAATTGGCATCTTTGCCGACATCGATACTGCCTAAGCGATCAGACACGCCTAAAATTTCTGCGGCGCTCAGGGTAATCGCGCGCAATGCTTGCTCAGGGGGCAGGCCAAAGGCGGCAGCCTGTGCCGCCACGTACGCCAGATTTTTTTCCAAGCTTGAATCCATGCCGCTGGCATCGGTGGCAATCGCGATTTTGACGCCAGCGGCGTTGAGCTTGCCGGCGGCGGCATAAATGACGTCGTAACCTTCGCTGCGCCGCAGTGGCAGATTGAACGGCGAGCCTAAAATTAGGCTGACTTTTGCGGCTTTTAGCTCGTCTGCCATACGCCACGCATCAGTAGCACCGACCAAGGTCAACTTGAGCTTATATTTCGCCGCGAACGCGAGCGCGCCGCGAATTTGCGTAAGTTCCTCCACATGGATAAAGAGGGGCAGTTCACCGTTAATTACCGGCAGCAGCGCTTTCAGACGTAGATCTTGCGTTGCCGCAGGCGTGCCGGCTTTGGCCCGGTAAGCAATCGCTTCATCAAAGCTCGCCATTAAAATACGTAAATTCTCGCTCGCGGCCTTGCGCGCTTGTTCAATGGCGGGCTTGGGCAACCAATCGGGCATGCGGGTGCTGGGCCAGTAAATGTGCATCGCCACACTCGGCTTGAGCGTCATTTCCTCGTAATTCCAGCCGCTCAAATTGATCAATGCCGACTGTCCGGCGATTAAATCCCCACGCGGCACACTCAAAGCAGTAAGCACGCCACCAGCGCGCGCGACCGGAATCAAATCACTGTCAGCATGCAGCGCAATTTGGGCAAGCGCGTTCGGATTAACCGCGCCGACTTCAGCGGTATCGATAGTCGCGCGCACGGCGGCTATTTCAATCAAGCCCAGCGATGAATTGGCGCTAATCAAGCCGGGATAGAGCCGCAAGCCGGTGGCATCTATGCGCATGGCGCTGCCCGCTTGCGCTAATGCCTCTGCGCCTATGGCTTTGATTTTGCCGCCGTCAATCAGCACGGCGGTATCTGGCAACACCGCACGACTTACCGGATAGACATCTGCGTGTTCAATCAAAGTCGCTGCAAACGCGCTTTGCGCCGCGCCGACTACGCCCAAAAATGTGGCTACTTTGAGCGCCAAGATCATTCGTTTCATTGGATAGGTACTCATGGTTATTCGCCGTCGGTGCAAAAATGGCTTGCTTCACCATTATGGTAAAGCCCGCGTTTTGCCATCCAAATGCTGGGCCAGTGTTTGGTGCTATGCCACTGCAGCGCGACGTTGAGGCGCACGGGGCCAGCTGGCTTTTGCGCCGGGGCCATCGCTGCGGCTAAGCGCTCGGGCAAAGCCGCTTGTATAAGTGCGGCGCGCGCGCTGTCAACACGCGCTTGCTCTGCTTGATCCGCACTCCGATCAAAATAAACTCGACCGTCAATCCATACGGTATCTACACGCGCCATCGTCGAGAGTGGCGCATGGTTCCACAGCACCAAATCCGCCGATTTTCCGACTTCTATCGAACCCACTTCGGCATCAATTTGCAGCTGCTTTGCCGGGTTTAGCGTCACTAATTGCAGCGCTTCGGTTTCGCTCAAATTGCCGTAGCGCACCGCCTTTGCCGCTTCGGTATTTAAGCGCCGCCCTAGGTCTTGGCTATCGGAATTCAAGCTAACGTTGACACCTTGGCGCAGCATCATCGCAGCGTTGTTGGGAATGCCATCAATCACTTCCACCTTGAACGCCCACCAGTCGGCAAAAGTGGACGCGCCTGCGCCTACTTGATTGATTTCTTTGGCAACTTTGTAACCCTCAAGCACATGTTGATAGGCACCAATTTTGAAGCCGAATTCTGCGCTCAACCTCGCAAACATCAGAATTTCGTCAGCGCGATAGCTGTGTACATGCACCAAGCGCCTGCCTTGCAAAATTTCCAGCAGCGGCTCCAAACGCAAATCGCGTCTAGTCGAGGCATCGGCTTTGAGCGCCGCACCGTAAGCGCGCGCTTGCGTGAATTGGGCGCGAATGACCGCCTCGACACCCATGCGCGATTGTGGATAGCGGGTGACGTTGGCATCGCCCCAGTTTGACTGCTTTGGGTTTTCGCCCAGCGCAAATTTGATCGTCGGTATCACGCCGGCAAATTTCAGCGCCTGCGCGCCAACACCCCAACGATGCTTGATGATCTGCGCTTGCCCACCGATCGGATTCGCCGAGCCATGCAGAACCTGCGAGGTCGTGGTGCCGCCGGCCAATTCGCGATAGATATTGATGTCAGTGGGGTCAATAATATCGCCGACGCGCACCTCGGACGTGACTGCGTGCGAGCCTTCATTGACGTTACCGCTGGCGGCAATATGGCTGTGCGCATCAACAATGCCTGGCGTCAAATGCCGCCCCGTGCCGTCAATCACCTGCGCGTTGGCGGGGGCTTTAAGCGCCGCACCGATGGCCTTGATTCGACCATTTTCGATCAACACATCGACATTCGCCTCGGGCGCAGCTTTGCCGGTAATCCATGCGGTGACATTTTTGATTAGTACCGATGTTTGTGGCGCTAACTCGGCGCGGCCAAATTCACCGGCGGGATAGCGCCAAGCGCTCGGCAAACTTGGCACGGGCGCAATTTCTTGCGGTTTGGCATCCGCATCCGCAACTAAATCACCGATGCGAACCAAACTAATCGGATGGGACACGCCCGCCGCATCTAACCATCGGCCACTCAGCCGTGCGTCTTTATCGCCTGCCTCACTCAGCGTCAAATCCATGCTGAGTGCCGCATTCTCAGGCGCAGCATTGAGCGCAGCCACCGCCGTTTTTGGGAACTGCAGCAACACCCGTGCGCCATCGCGCGTTAGCGCTATTTTTGCCGCTTCGGCTTTGGTCTTGTCAGTGGCATTTTCGGCAAGCGGGTACGAAGCACTATCAGAGGCAATGATTAGCTCCTGCGCGTTTTTCGTGCCTGCCGTGAAACGCCAGCGGCCTTCGAGCGTGGCGGCGTCGAGCGGCACAATGACCTCGCGGCTGCCATCGACCCACATCTCATAAATTTTTGCTTTCTCATCAGTCAAAAAGTTGTCGTCGCTAATGCTGAAGCTAGCCAGCGCCCCAGCTTTGAGCGTACCCATTTGCGGCATGCCAATCATCGAAGCAGGTACATCAGTCAAGGCGGCTAAAGCGCTGGTTTCGCTCAAGCCGTAACGAATCGCTTTGCGCAAATTCGGCGCAAAATTGGCTTCAGGCGTTTCCATGCCAAACGCGCTCAAAGCAAAGCGAAATTTTTTCTCACTTAAGATGCGGGGGTTAAACGGCGCATATTGCCAATGCTCAAGCTCCGCTAACGAGACATCCAACGCCTTTTCTGGGTCATCAATCTCAGGTGCGACAGGAAAGTTCAGCGGCAGCACGAGCGGCGTCGCTAAATTGAGGTTTTTCACGACGCGGTATTCAGCGCCGGAGCCCACCGAAATGAGCTTGAGTTTGTTTTCGTCAGCCAAGGCCTGGGCGCGCGCCAAATCGAGCTCATTGCGCGCAAATAGCATCAGTGGCTGCTGCGCTAACGCTGCGGGCGTCAACGCATCGAGTGCGCGATTCGCTTCGGGCCGCTCTAGATCTTGACCTTGAGCGATCTGGGCCAGGCGTTGATGCTGCCAACGTGCGTCAATAAATGCCTGGCGTAGCAGCGCGATTGCGCCCATATAGCTGGTCGGGTAGCTGCCAGAGAAATCGAAAATCTGATCAATTGCGGCATCGCTGGTAACCTCACTGGCGATCAAATTTTGCTGGGCGCTCGCCTTGGCGCGCAAGGAAACCAGCGCGCTTGAGCCGCGCAATAAGCCATCCGCGCCGTGGCTAAGCACGTAGCCAAAGCCCAGTTTACGTAAGGCGCTGAGCTTAGCCTCATCAAACTTTAACGCCGCAGCGACGCTGCGCTCCGGGCAAATCATCTTGTTCCAATGGCCGCCCGCTTGCGCCACGGCGGGTGCTTCGCCGCCTGGCCCAGGCGGTGCCTCAGGCGGCACAAAGCCGATATTGCTGCTTGATGCACAAGCAAACGCCGGATCACTGACCGCCGTGCTCGCCAAATCAATAAACGCAGGCCGGATCGTTTTGCCCATCACATCAATCACTGCCGCACCGGCGGGCGGCGCACGCCCAGCGGGCAAAACTTCACGCACTCGCCCTGCGTCAATCACCAAAGTTGCATCCTTGCGGATGTCCGTAGCACTCACGTAAATCCGTGCATTGGTCAGCGCATACAGCCGCTGTGGCGCGTGGCTGATCTCGATTTCAGGGCGGGTGGAAACTTGTGCGATAGCCTGCTGACACAGCAAAGCCAGTGCGGCGGCAACGGGTAAACGGGTGAGCATAGAGTGCAGCCATAGAATGCGCGGTGGAGCGCAAGCATGCATCGCCATGGCGTATTCTCGCCCTGCCAAAAGTCACGGTGATGCGTGACTTTTTGCAAGTTGTAAATGCAGAAAAGGGCCGCTAGGGCCCTTCTGCTGAAACTTCAAAAATTGATTAGTCGGCCAATGTTGCCGCCCAAACTAAAACGCATTGAGCCCAGTAATTTCCCGCCCAACCACTAATTTGTGCACGGTTTCAGTGCCTTCATAGGTAATGACTGATTCCAAATTATTCATATGGCGAATGGGGCAGTATTCGGTGGTAATTCCAGCGCCGCCAAGTAAATCGCGCGCATCGCGGGCAATTTCAATCGCCATGCGGCAGTTATTCCATTTCGCCATGCTGACTTGCGTCGGCTGCATTTTGCCAGCGTCTTTTAAGCGACCTAGCTGCAAACTCATTAACTGCGCCAAGGTAATTTGACGCGCCATTTCCGCCAAGCGCATTTGTACCGACTGGGTTGCCGCCAACGGCCGATTGAAAATAATGCGGGTTTTGGTGTTGTCCAGCACTTCCCGATAACAGGCAATTGCCGCACCAATCGGGCCCCAAGTGATGCCATAGCGCGCTTGCGTCAAACACGAAAGCGGGCCGCGCAAACCTTTGACATTCGGTAGACGATTACTTTCCGGCACGCGCACATTGTCAAAATACAGCTCTGAGGTAATCGAGGCGCGCAAACTCATTTTGCGATGAATATCTTTGGTCTCAAAGCCTTTCATACCGCGCTCAACTAAAAAGCCGTTGATGCCCTCTTCGGTCATCGCCCAAACAATGGCAACGTTGGCGATGCCGCCGTTGGTAATCCACATTTTGCTGCCGTTGAGGATCCAATCGCCGGTGGCGGCATCTTTTTTGGCATGCGTTTTCATATTGCCTGGATCGGAACCACCGTGCGGCTCAGTCAAACCAAAGCAGCCAATAATTTCGCCCTTCGCCATACCCGGCAGGAAGCGCTGCTTTTGCTCTTGTGAGCCAAAAGTATAAATCGGATACATGCACAAGCTTGATTGCACCGAAACAAAGCTGCGTATGCCGGAATCGCCCCGCTCTAATTCCTGGCAAATCAAACCGTAACTGACCGCGTTCATGCCGGCACAGCCATAGCCTTCGAGGCTGGAGCCCAGCAAGCCTAGCTCGGCGATTTCTGGCACCAGTTCTTTGGGAAAGCGCGAATTATCAAAGCACTCGCCAATAATCGGCAGCACGCGTTCATCGGTAAAGCGGGCAACGGTGTCTTGTACCATGCGTTCTTCGTCGCTCAACATCGAACGGATGTCATACAAATCTTCAGAATGCAGCTGGATGTGGGCGGTTTTGCCCTTGTTTGAATCGCTCATAATGCGGTGCTCGATGCTTGGGGTGGCGTGATTCTAAACTCGAGGCGTGCAGTCGTGATGAACTTAGCGTAAGCGCTGACAAAGTCGTGCCCAAAGGCAAAATTGCGAAGCCACAAAACCAAATTCGGCGCACACAGCGGTTGAGGCATTGGAAAGTCCCTGCCCTCTACAACTCCTTCAATGCGCTACGCGCCGCCAATAAATATTGCACAGCAGACCAGAGCGTCAGAATTGCCGCAATAACCAAGCATATTTCACCAATCGCGCGAATCGGCAGGGTCAAAAAGTCATCTTTGTATAAAAGCATGCCAAGTGCCACCATTTGTGCGATGGTTTTTATTTTTCCGGTGAGTGCGACTTTGACGCGCGCGCGCTTGCCGATTTCGGCCATCCATTCGCGCAAGGCAGAAATGCTAATCTCGCGACCGATGATGATGGCACCAATTGCTGCCAACCACGGCTCAGGCGTGGCTTGCACCAATAAAATTAAGACCGTTGAAACCATTAATTTGTCGGCGACTGGGTCTAAGAAGGCACCGAAGGAGCTTTCCATATTATATTTTCTGGCCAGATAGCCATCAAGCCAATCAGTCAGTGCCGCTGCTATAAATATGAATGCGGCAATGTTGTTGTGATACTTGATGCCACTGTAGAAAACGCCGACAAGTACCGGAATTAGGGCAATGCGAAGCAGCGTTAAGAGGTTGGCGATATTGAGCGTCATCCCCGGAGTGTACCCTGCGGGGAATCTGCGGCGCATCAACTTCGACGGCGCATCAACTTCGGCTTGGCGAATGCTTCGAGTTGACCAAGGCTTCGGTTTAATGGGGTGCAGCGTTATTGCGGACGTTCGGCATCAAAACGAATCGCAGTGCCGCCTTGAACTGGGCCGGTGCGCGCGCTGTTATGTATGTATAGCGTGACATTTTCGCGCACGATGATTGAGCCGCGTATTGTCACGCCAGCACCGATAGTTACCGTCGTGCGTGGGTTTTCATTGCATCCTACGTTGAACCAACCACCACACTGGCTACTGCGTATTTCCAGGGCACCGTCGATGCGGGTATTGCCAGATAAATCCACGCGCCCGCTGCGGGTCAAAATATTGGCTTCGACCACGGTATTATTTAGCAGCACGTCACCCGAGCCGGTGTCGATATGGCGCGTAATAACCGCGCCGTTGGCCTTCACCGAGCCCGAGCCCGTATCAATAATCCCGACGACGCGTGCGCCGCTTCCTAGCGTCACGCTGCCTGAGCCGGTGTCGATACCCTGACTTTGCGCCTGTGCGGCTAAGTTGACACTGCCCGAGCCCGTATCAATAGCGCCGCTGATCGCGCGATCACTCAGTGCAACGCTGCCCGAACCGGTGTCAATATCACTGCAACGGCCACCGGGCCCTATGGAAACTCGACCGCTGCCGGTATCGATGACGCCAGCGCTTGCGCCTGCACCCAAAGTAACGTCACCCGAGGCAACATCAATACGCCCTAACACGCGTGCATTGCGGCCCAAAGTGACATTGCCGCTGGCGGTATCAACCGAATCGGCCTGCGCACGCTCGGCTAAAAATACGTCGCCGCTTGCGGTATCAATCACGGTGGCGCGGGCGTCTGTTTCTAGCAATACATCGCCGCTTGTGCTGTCCGCGCCACCCGCCTTAACGCCTGCGGGCACCAAAATATTATCGCTGGTGGTGTCGCCGTTGCCACCGTTGTTAAGCACGAGCGAATTAGCATTAGCGCTGCTGACACACGCCGAACTAAGCGCTAAAACGCCACTAAATAGGGCAACGCGGCTGAATCTGCGTGAATTTTCATGCGTAGCAGTATTTTTTGACATGATGCTTCCTCAAATGGATCGATTCGCTGTTTTAGCGTCGGATATTGAGTCAATGCAAATGATGTGCCACGCGCAGTGGCCTTTGAATGGGGCGCTTTTTGGTGCTTTTGGATCGTTTTTGGCACGTTAGCGTGACGTCTATTCGCGCCATTGGGACGTGCACTCTCAGTTTTTAAACAGATAAGTCGCTAGCGCAACGTATAAATTCTTGAATGACTTGATCACCAGTCGATTGCGCAAGCACCAAGCTTGGGAAGCGGGCGCGAATTTGATCCGTTAGGCGCTTTAGTTTGTGGCTGTTCAAAGTTTTGCCTAAACCAAATACATCGCGGCCCACGTCGGATACAAAGCGATGCAGCTTGAAAAAATACAGCTCTTGACCGTCGGTCAAGAACTCAATGACGTGTTGCCCAGAGTCGGGTTGCGTTAAATCCCGGCCGTTGCGCATTTCGCGTTCACGCACCAAACGTACTGCGCTATCCACCAGTGCCATAAACGGCTCGCCGACATTGGCGGTGTCTAGATCGGCGGAAACCAAAATGAGGCGCGCGCGACGACGCAGGATCGGGTCATTCAAATAGTCCGGGTGTGCGGCAATGAACGCGCGTGCCAGCGAGGACGATAGCGAACCGCCGGAGGTGATTACTGCCGGGCTATTGATTGCAATCGCATTTCCCGAGTGCGGCGGATGAATTCTGCCGTGCTCGGGGCTTTCCGGACGCGCATCAAAGGTGCTGCCAGCAATCATCCAGGCCAAAGTATCAAAAAACTCCGCGTGTTCGGACTGGCTAAAGCCAGAGGCACGCAAAATTCGGTGCGTTTCGGCAATGCTGGCGCGTTCATTCGCGCCGACACCGTCTTTATAGTCTAATTTTTCCCGTTGCCGCAGGTCATGGCAGTTGGAAAACAGCGCGAGCAGCAGCCACTCTTGTGCCTCAAGCCCGCGCCAGCCCAGCTGTAAACGTGTGCGCGCCAAGCGCCCGTTCAGTAATTCAAGTGCGTGCTCTTCATTGTGGTAGGTGTGAACGTCATCGCCCCAGCTGCCGTGACGGCTAGCCATGCGCACAAAACTCAATCCCAAGGCATCTTGGGTGTGTTGCAGTAACGGCGCAAAGCTGGCGCCAAAAAACTTTAGAAATGAGGCACCCACCGTCGCCATGACCGGCGGTAAATCTGGCCGTCGCTCGCGTAGCAATGCATGTGCAGCCGCCACCGAAGCGTGTGCCAGCTCACAGGCATCCGGTTCAAAATGAGCGAAGTGAAAATCCATGCAAGCGGGCTTGGTCGACGTAAGTTGTGTTGAGTATAGAGAGGCAGCTCGCTTGCGGCGAGCGCTATCACACAAATTTGATAGCGATTAGCGCACCCAAAGCGCTCAGAAACAAAAAAGCGACGGGTTAGCGTCGCTTTCGTGGTTATTGCTTAGTTTTTAGCGTTCGTTCTAAGGCTGTAACTCGAACTTAAAAAGTTGTCGCCATCGAGAAGACAAACTGGTTGTCGTTGGTTTCACCATAGATGCCTTCAAATGCACCGTTGGTGTCGACATAAGTTAACCCGACTGTCAATGGACCAAAGGCGCGACTGACGCCGACCGACTTATCAACAATACCGCCACCAAATGCAACTGGGTCATCCAGGTCATAATAGCCAACCGAAGCCGCCACGGTGTACTCTTCAGCAATGACAATGCTGTAGCCTAGGTTGTAATAAATTCCAGTTTCGTCCGTAGCAAAGACATCGTTGGAATAGCCAATCAGGCCGCTGAAGCCTTTGTAAACCAACTTTCCGGTCAGCTCTGTATAGGCAAGTGGAATGTCTTCACCGGGATAATTGAAACGCACCAGCTGTACGTCAGCGGTCAAATCTTCCGCCAATTCGCCTGTCCAGCCCGCGTAAAGATCGATTTCTAAGTTTGCGCCCGCAGTGCCACCGAAGTCGACGTTCGAGCCCGAAATGCCAAGATACACGCCGGAATCGCTGTAATAGGTGAAAGCGCCCTGTAAAGCAGGGTCATTCAAATTCTGTGAAATGCCGCGAAACCGATAGTCGCTGACGAATGTCAGTGTGGCAACGAATGGGGATTTCGCTTCTTCTTGCTCGCTGTCTTGAGCGAACGCACCGTTCGCAAAGAAACCGAGCATTGCTGCAACTGCCGCTGATAGGAGTTTTGCTTTCATTTGTTTCCCTTGTCTGAACTGGTGGTGTTGGCTGATTGTGAACCAACAAACTGCGTTTGACTACTCTAGTGAGGCTTTGAATCGTGCACATGTGTGATTCTTAATGCTGAACGCAGATAGGTGCTGACACCCAGCGCTGTGGCCCGTAACATTGCGCCAATTTAAATTGCGATCACAGCGGGCATAAGCCATGACTACACCCACAATTCCGGGCTATCGGATCGTTAGAGCATTGTCTGAGGCGAATCGCGCGAACGTTTATCTTGCCGAGCAACAATCTTTACAGCGTTTGGTGGCCCTTAAAGTCTTGAGCTTTGCGATGAGCGATAACGAAGCCTCCAGGCGGCGCGTGATCGAGGAAGGTAAAGCCGCAGCAAGGCTGACGCATCCAAATTTACTCAGCGTATTTGACATTGGCGAGGCCGATGGCCGCCCCTACATCGCGACCGAATACGTTTCCGGCGGCACGATGCGTGATCGCTTGAGCAATGGCGCGCTTGAGATCGACAAGGTGCTGTCGATTGCGCGTGACCTTGTGACCGGCTTAAAATTTTTGCATAGCCAAGGTTTTTTACATCGCGATATCAAGCCTACCAATGTTTTTTTTAGGGAAGACGGCACCGCATTGCTGGGTGAGGCGGGTGTCGCACGTGCGGTGAGTGGAAAAACGCCTGAAAATGAGCAGGTCGCTTTTGGTAGCCCACACTATATGAGCCCAGAACGCGCGCAGGCCCTACCTTCCGACGGTCGCTCTGATCAATACAGCCTAGCGGTAGTGATTTGGGAAGCGTTGACCGGCAAGCCGCCGTTCGACGCGGATGATCCATTTCAGGTGGCGATTAAACATATCAGCGAAGCGGTACCCGCGTTGCCGCTGGCGTTAGCGGTGATGCAGCCGATTCTGGGCCGTTGCTTAGCCAAGCAAGCTGAGCAGCGTTTTACCAATGCTGCTGAGCTACTCAATGCAATTGAGCAACTGATCGCGGCACGCGTGGCGAGCGGCCAAACGCCAAGTACGAAAGCGGCGAGCAACCCAGCGCCGCTTGCGCAAAAGCCGCTGCAGTCACATACAGCGGTGTCACCAACAGCGGCGGCAGATATGAGCGCGCCGACGGCGATTATGCGCGTCGATATACTGCCGCCGAATAGCCCTGGGCGTGATGATTTAGCCGTTACCTTATTGGGCAATGCCACCCAGCCAGTTGCCGTCGTGCCCGAGCGCCAAGCTGCTGCCAAACCACCCGCGATGGGTGAAACAGCCGTTATGCCGGTTCTGGATGCGCGCAATTTAGCTACGCCAGGGCAGAGCGCCGGTTCGGCGACCGCGATCGTGGTACCCGTGCCCGAGCGGCGCGTTGTTGCAGCACCGGCCATTCCGCCTGCGACTGTGGTCGGGCAGCGGGCGATCACGCCCGAGCAATTGGCAGCAAAAGCGTCTGCGCCGATGCCTGCCTCAGCGGCGACAATGGTGAGCCCGGCTTATGCGCCGCCCGCACCATTTACGCCGCCCGCAGCCGCTCCCGGTAATTATGCCGCCCCGGCACCCTTTGCTCCGGCACCCTTCGCCCCGCCGCAGCCAAATGCCGCACCCTTGATGCAAGCGCCCGTGCCGCGTGTCGATGTGAAACGTTCCGGCGCTGCTGGCTGGCTGATTTGGATTGGCGTGCTGGGGCTACTGTGTGCCGGTGCCGCCACTTGGTGGGTACTTAAAGGCAGTAAAGAGCAACCGCAAAATATAGCACCGACGCCCGGAGCAGGGCAGGTTGGTGATGCTGGTGCATCAGCGTCCGCGCGCGAAACCCCGGTGCAACCACCACAAGCCGGTGTGGCTGGTGACGTTGGCAGCTTAGATGCCCTTTCAGCAAAAGCGAGTGCGGCGTTTGCAGCCGGGGATTTTGTTTCGCCAGTCGGTGAGTGCGCCGCATTTTATTACCAGCAAATTTTGGCGCAAACCCCGGACGATGCCTTTGCGCGCGCGCGCTTGCAAGAAACCGGCGATGGCGCGGAAGCGCAGATTCGTGCTGCGCTGCAAGCCGGCACGCAAAGCACGGCGCGCGCGTACTTGGATAATGCGTTAGTTTATTTCGCGGATCGCGAGAGTTTCAAAAGGTTAAAAGCAGAGTTTGACGCGCAATCGTGAGTTCAAATCATCGGCTAAAGACACGCTGCAGCCTGAACTTGACTTGCTGGGTTGCTGCGCCCTGTCAAATCTCGCTGCCATCTTTTTTCGAAAAGCCACCGCCGCCCGAGTAGCGCCCGGCATTGAATTTCATATCAATATCGGAATATTCGCCCGAGTCCAAATCACTGCGCGAGCCCACGACCAATAAAATCACATCGGCATCGCTGCGGTTTTGCATACAGTGGCCATCTTTTATGCCAGCGGCAAATCCAGCGCTTTCGCCAGCGCGCAGCGTGATTTCGCCGGCGTCAGTTAACAGCACGACGACGCCGGAAATTACAAACACAAACTCGTCTTCATGGCTGTGCCAATGGCGTTGGCTGGACCAAACGCCGGGTGGCAGACGCACCCGATTGACGCCAAATTGGGTGAGGCCCGTCACATCCCCCAGCACTGTCCATTCGCGGTCGCGGCAGGGAATATCGAAAGGCGGCGGATAGCGCGTGCCGCGTCGTTGCTCGGCTTTCGTCTCATCAATTTTGCCCATCGGTTCGTTTCCCAGTTTGGTCGCGCGGCAGAGTTTAGCGGGATTCTGGGCAAGTCTCGCGGCAAATAAATCCGGCGATGAGCGACACGACCAATAAGCCTCTCCATGAACCTCGCGGAAAAATGCATCGTCATTGCGAACGCAGTGAAGCAATCTCGTCGTTTAAAGCTAGATTGCTTCGCTACGCTCTCTCCATGAACTAAAACTGTAAGTTATTGATTTATATAGAAGGCGCGTTTCGAACAACCTCGTCATTGCGAACGAAGTGAAGCAATCTCAACGCGGCAAGACTAAAAGACGAGATTGCTTCGCTGCGCTCGCAAAGACGAGGTTCATGGTCTCTCAACAGCCGCTTTGTGGCTGAAAACTCGCAAAGACGAAGTTCATGGTCTCGGGGCAGCCGCTTTGTGGTTGAAAAAACGCGATGAGCGACACGGCAGAAAAGTCTCGCGATGAGCGACACGGCAGATAAGTCTCGCGATGAGCGACACGGCAAATAAGTCTCGCGATGCCAAAGTGTGACCGATAGCTTGTTTAGTCCAATTTAGATTTGCATTATCCGCGCTATCTTTTAGAGCGCATGGATTCGCAATGAGCAACCCTTATATTCTTTGGTTAGAGCAACTTCGCTTGAGCGATTTGCCGCAAGTGGGCGGAAAAAATGCGTCCTTGGGCGAAATGATCGGCAATTTATCGGCGCTTGGTGTTTCCGTGCCGGGCGGATTCGCCACCACCGCCAGCGGCTTTCGTGAGTTTGTTGAATTCAATCAAATCAAAGAACGCATTTACGCGCGCTTGGCGGCGCTGAATATCGATGATGTCAACGCCCTGGTCGCCGCTGGCGCAGAAATTCGCGGCTGGGTGCACGCGGCGCAGTTTCCGGCGGCTTTTGAGGCCGAAATTCGCCGTGCTTATGCGCAATTAGAGCTGAAAACGGGCTTGGCAAACCCCGCCGTCGCGGTGCGCTCCTCAGCGACTGCAGAAGATTTGCCGGACGCGTCATTCGCGGGTCAACAAGAAACCTTTTTAAACGTGACCGGCGCCGATTCGGTGTTGGCGCGGATCAAGGAAGTTTTCGCCTCGCTTTATAATGACCGCGCGATTAGCTATCGCGTGCATCATGGTTTTAAGCACGAAGATGTATTTTTGTCAGCCGGTATCCAGCAAATGGTGCGCTCAGATTTAGCCACCTCGGGCGTGGCGTTTACGCTGGATACCGAATCGGGCTTTACCGATGTGGTGTTTATTACCGCGAGCTATGGTTTGGGCGAAATGGTGGTGCAGGGCGCGGTAAACCCTGACGAATATATTGTCTACAAACCGGCGCTGCGCGCGGCTAAACGTGCGCTGATTCGTCGGGTTTTAGGCAGCAAGCAAACGCGCATGGTGTATTCGGATAAACCCGGCGAGCGCGTGCGGGTCGAGCCGGTGCCGCTCGCCGATCAGAATCAGTTTTGTATGACCGAGGTGGAATGCGCGGAATTGGCGCGCCAAGCGCTGACGATTGAGCAGCATTACGGCCGCCCAATGGACATCGAATGGGCTAAAGATGGCTTGAGCGGCAAGCTTTACATCGTGCAGGCGCGGCCAGAAACGGTGAAATCGCGGCAGAATGCCACCGAAGTTGAGAAATTTCACCTGCGCGAAAAAGGTGAGCTATTGGTGCAGGGCAGGGCGATTGGGCAAAAAATTGGTGCGGGCCCGGCGCGTGTGGTCAAAGGCACGGCACAAATGGATTTGGTGCAGGCGGGCGATGTGTTGGTAACGGATATGACCGACCCAGATTGGGAACCGGTGATGAAACGCGCCTCGGCGATCGTGACCAATCGCGGTGGCCGCACCTGCCACGCCGCGATCATTGCGCGCGAATTGGGTATTCCGGCGATTGTGGGCTGTGGCGACGCGACGTTAAAAATCGCAGCGGGCGCGCAGGTCACAGTGTCATGCGCGGAGGGCGATACTGGCAATGTCTATGCGGGCGCACTAAAATTTGAGCGCCTGACCGCGAATTTGGGTGATATGCCACCGGCACCTCTCAAAATTATGATGAACGTCGCACACCCAGAGCGCGCGTTTGAGTTCGGCCAGCTGCCCAATGCCGGTGTCGGTTTGGCGCGCCTGGAGATGATTATCAACAGCCACATTGGCGTACACCCGAAAGCGCTGCTGGAATATGATCAGCAAGACGCAGTCGTCAAAGCGCAGATTGATGCGCGCATCCAGGGCTATGCCAGCCCGGTCGATTTTTATGTGGATCGCTTGGCCGAAGGCATGGCAATGATCGCTGCAGCATTTGCGCCGAACCCGGTGATCGTGCGTCTAAGCGATTTTAAGAGCAATGAATACGCCGAACTGATTGGCGGCAAACGCTACGAGCCAGAAGAACACAATCCCATGATCGGTTTTAGAGGCGCATCGCGCTATGTCGACAATCGCTTTAAAGACTGTTTCGCGCTGGAATGCCGCGCGATGAAACGCGTGCGCGAAGAAATGGGCTTGACCAATGTCTGGGCAATGATTCCGTTTGTGCGCACCGTTGGCGAAGCCGAAAAAGTGATCGAAACCTTGGCCGAATTTGGCCTCAAGCGCGGCGAACAGGGCTTGAAAGTCATCATGATGTGCGAAGTGCCGAGCAACGCGATTTTGGCGGAAGAATTTTTAGCCCACTTCGACGGCTTTTCCATTGGCAGCAATGATTTAACCCAACTTACCCTCGGCCTGGACCGCGATTCCGATATCGTCGCCCACCTGTTTGATGAGCGCGACCCAGCGGTCAAAAAACTGCTGTCGATGGCGATTAGTGCGGCTAAGAAAATGGGCAAATACATCGGCATCTGCGGCCAAGGGCCGTCCGATCACCCGGATTTGGCGCAGTGGCTATTGGCGCAAGGTATCGAAAGTATTTCCTTGACGCCCGATACCGTGGTGGAGACTTGGTTGCTGTTGGCGCGCTCGAAAGCGGCGTAAACTTCTCGACTAGGCGAGAGAAAATTATGATAAAAAAATTGTTTGTTGATGGCTACAAGACCCTCGTCGATTTCACATTTGAGCCTGAGAGAGTGACATTACTCGCTGGTGGGAATGGTGCTGGAAAGTCCAGCGTGTTCGAGGTGATTGATTCCCTGCGGCGGTTTATCGTTTTTGGTGAAAAGGTTTCAGAAATTTTTCCAGCAAGCGTATTTACTCGCACGCAGCTGTTTTTGAATAGAGCATCTGAACAATTTGGAATTACCCTCAACAGCTACGGCCCATGCCTTGAGTTGCGCATAGAAATTGGAGTTGTACTAAATCATGCACATTACAAATACGACTTGTTGTTGCACCGAAAAATTTACGGGCAGACGGAACTACTTGCTGAAAAACTGAGCGTTGCGAATATCGCTGACCCTGATTCCGCTGTTGTGTTGTGCAACTTTGAAACCTCGCCGAGTGAACACGGTGGAACAAACGTCCAAGGTGAAAATAAACTCCAGACCGTCTTCGATGTCGCGGGCAATCTGAAAGCATCAATTCCTTCTGGGAGGGCGCGCTCTTTTCTGTCGGAGCTTCAGGAGAATGACTGGTCTTTACCGCACATCGTTTTTCGCGAAGCACTTAAGCGCACCGCCATACTCAAACCAGATGTCACGCGCATGGTCGGTGTGTCGCAAGCAGAAAGTGAGTGGCTAAAGCGGGATTGCAGCAATTTTGCAGATTGGTATCGCGGTTGGGTTGCTCGCTTCCCTGAACGTGCGCACCAGATGTCGCAACTTTTAAAATCAGCCATGCCTGGATTCAATGAGCTTCGAGTTTTGCCAGCGGGTGAACATCGACTACTGCAAGTAGAGTTCAATCACAGTGATAATTTGCTAAGTGAGTTTAGGCTTGAAGAGTTATCGGAAGGCCAGCGCATGATGATCTTACTTGCCGCATTGGCGCAGTCGAAAGAGTTTGACGTGCTTTTGTTGGATGAGCCAGACAATTTTGTTGCACCGGGCGAAGTTGGGCCGTTTCTCAACGCGCTGGTCAGTGATTTTGAAGGTTCAGCATCGCAAAAACAGCTGATCGTTATTTCGCATCATCCGCGTTCTATCGATCGGCTTGCAAGTTGGAGCGCTATTTTGTTTTCAGTTCGTGCAGGTCTCACTCAAATCGCTCTCCTGAAAGATATTGATCTTGACGGTGTGCCTTTATCGGAAGCGATGCTTGATCAAGTGGTTTGAGTCCGTTTTTCAGCCTTCGGCTCGGGAGTCTGCCCCACCGTGATAGATCGTGTTTACTTGCTTTGTGAAGATCAATTGCATGAGCGGTTTTTGCGTCAGTGGTTGGCGCATAGGAAAGTTAAGGTTGTGAACGCCGAAGTTGCCCCTGCTGGCAAGAATTCCGCGTCCGCGTTCGTGCGAAAGCAATTTTTAGCTTTTGTCGTAAAGGCGAAGTCGAAGGCGTACCAAGAAAAGCTCGGATTTATAGTGGTTATTGATGGCGACAACCTGGGGGTTCGGCGCAAATTGGAGCTGCAAAAACAGTTAAATGATGCTGAGCTCATGCTTGCGTATGAAAAACGTGTTGTTATTTTGGTACCCAGTTGGTCCATAGATACCTGGATCGATGCGATATGCGGAGCGGACGCAGTTGAATCCACCAAGGTCACGGATCAAATTAAACGCAGTATTGACGACGAAATGATCCGTCGTGCGACCCTCGACTTTGACTCGTATCGTCGGGCCTTACCCGCACATTTGCCGGCAATGTTGGACGCGCAGCTTGAGCTTAGAAAACTTGATTTGGCTTGAATTAGTGCGAAAATTATCCACTAAGGCCGGTTTAAAACGATCACCTGGACTTGGCGCAATGGCCTGCGGCAAGTGCCGTAGAGTGCCCAGAACGCGGCGGGCATGCTATGGTTAGTTTGCCCAAACTCACCCAAATCCAATGCTCAGTGCACCGCACATGAATCTGGCTGGTTTTACGATTCGAAATGTCATTTATGCGGTCGATGAAACCATCGTGGCGCGGGCTGACACGCAGCGTGGCGAGCGGGTGGTGCTGAAGTATCAAGACACGCACCGCCCGGCCCCTGAGCTACTGGCGCGCTGGCGTCATGAACACGCGATCCTCAGCTCAATTGACTCGAAATGGGTGATCAAGACGCTTGGGCTGAAGCAGTTCGAGCGCAATTTAGTGTTGGTGCTGGAAGATTTTGGCTCGACCAATCTTGCGCAGCTGATCGCGCAGCAGCCGCTTGATTTAGCCGAGCGGCTCGCCATTGCGATCCAGTTTGCTTCAGCGCTGGCGGATGTGCACGCGCATGGCTTAATTCATGGCGATATCGCGCCGAAAAATGTGCTGGTCGAAGTGTCGACGATGCGGGTAAAACTCTGCGATTTCGGGCTTTCAAGCCGCTTGGATCACGAGCAAAAGCTTGGCTATGACAATTTTTTGCGCGGCACTTTGGAATATATGTCGCCTGAGCAAACCGGGCGTACCAACCTGGATGTGGATTACCGCAGCGATCTTTATTCGCTCGGAATTAGCCTGTACGAGCTGTTTTCGGGGCGCAAGCCGTTCCACTCGAACGACCCGATGACGCTGCTGCACGCGCAGATCGCCATCATGCCAGTGCCGCTGCACCGGCTTGATCCGTTGATTCCGGAGCCGATTTCTGAGCTGGTGCAAAAGCTACTGGCAAAGTCCCCAGACGAGCGCTATCAAAGCAGTTTTGGGCTGATTCGAGATTTAACGCAGTGCAACCAGCAATGGCAGCGCGGTCAGCGTATTGCGCCGTTTGCATTGGCGCAGGCCGACGTGCCCGAGCGATTTTGCATCGCACAAAAACTTTATGGTCGTGGTTCCGAAAGCGCGCTGATTTTGGCGGCGTTTGAGCGGGTAACGGCGGGCCACGCGGAGCTGCTGTTGATCAGTGGCTACTCAGGTATTGGCAAGAGTGCGCTGGTCAGTGAGCTGCATCAGCCGATTATTGCTGAGCGCGGCTATTTGATTCGCGGTAAATGTGATCAGTATTCGCGTAACCAGCCCTATTCGGCGCTGATTCAGGCGTTTCAACAGCTGGTGCGGCAATTGGCTACCGAGGGCGAAGAGCGGCGTGGCTATTGGAAAGCAGAATTAAGCGCCTGTTTGGGTGAGCACGCAGGCGCTGTGGTTGAAATTATTCCGAACTTGGCGCTACTCATTGGTACGCCTGCCGCATTGGCCCCCTTACCAGCGGCGGAAAAAGAGAACCGCTTTCACATCGCATTTGCCCAGTTTGTCAAAGCCCTTGCAAGTAGCAGCCACCCGTTGTTGCTGTTTTTGGATGATTTGCAGTGGGCTGATGCGCCAACGCTCAAGTTGTTACAACACATACTTCAGGACGGCAGCGAGCGTTGTGTGTTGATCGTGGGTGCTTTTCGCGACAATGAAGTCGACGAAACGCATGGTTTAAGCCTGTGTATCGCCGCCATTGAGCGCGCAAACGGCCGGGTAGAGCGGCTGCAATTGCGCAATTTAGAGCCCGCCCATGTTGCCAGCTTGGTGGCGGATACGCTGCATTGCAGTGAAGCTACCGTAGCGCCCTTGGCGGCACTGTGCTTTGAGAAGACGCGGGGTAACCCGTTTTTTCTGGGGCAACTGTTGCGCATGCTGCATGAACAGGGTGATATCCACTACCAGCGTTCTGAGGGGGTTTGGCACTGGAATATCGAGCATATTCGCCAGCGCGGTATCACCGAAAACGTAGTGGAATTAATGTTGGATAAGGTGCGCTTACTGGCACCGTTGACGCAAAAATTCCTAGCGTCGGCGGCACACCTAGGCGGCAGCTTTGATATGCGCCAGCTCATGGCGGTGTGCGCGCAAGACGCCGTGACTGCTGCGGCGGTGCTTTGGCCTGCGCTGCAGAGCGGGCTGGTGTTGCCGCTCAATGAGCAATACAAATTTTCCGATAGCCCAGAGCAGTTAGAACAGGCGCGCTATCGCTTCTTGCATGATCGTGTGCAGCAAGCGGCTTACCAACTTACTCCGGCAAGCGAGCTTCAAGATTTGCAGTTGCGTTGCGGACGTTTGTTGCTCGCTGCCAGCTCCAGCCTAGAGCAGGATGAGCGCTTGTTTATCATTTTGCACGCCTTAAACAGCGCAGTGGCGCTGATTGACGATCCGGCTGAACGTGCGCAGCTTTTGGCGCTGAATTTGCGCGCCGGTATGAAGGCGAAATCGGCCTCGGCATTCCCGACGGCGGTGAGCTTATTGCGCCAAGCTAAGGCGCTGCTTGTGCTCGATGCGTGGATGCAGCAGCCGGATGAGTGTTTGGTGCTGTATTGCGAACTGGCTGAGGCTGAGTATCTTTCCGGCAATTTCGAGCAGGCAGAGGCGCTGTACCCTGAAGGCATTGCTGCCAGCGATAGCGTGATCGCAAAAGTAACGCTGTGCTTAGTGCAGGTCGATCAATATCATATTCAGGGGCGCTTTGCGGATTCGTACCCGGTACTGAATTTTGCGCTCGAACTTTTGGGCGGCAGCTTTCCTGCAACGGAGGAACAAGCGGGATTCGCATTTGTCGAGGAATTTGCGCGCACTGAGGCGCTACTGGCGCAACAGGATAAGGCGCAGTTACTCAGTGCGCCGGAGATGACGCAGGCACAACATCTGCTGGAAATGCGCATCTATTTTGGCCTGTCGTATTCAACCTATCAAACCGGGCGCTTTAACGCTTTTGTCGTTGACGCCTGCCGCATGGTGCAAGCCACGCTGCGCAATGGTCAGGGGGATTTGAGCTGTATCGCTTACGTAGCCTATGTCACCGCGATGTCGGCGGCAAAGCGGCCATACGCCTTGTGTTTTGAGATGGGAAAGTTGGCCCTCACTTTGGCCGAGCAGCGGGAAAATCGCTATTTCCGTTTGACGGTGTATCAATATTTCTCGTCGTTTTATCAGCACTGGGGCGAGCCGCTGAGTAACACGCTGTTTTATCTAGATCGGGGCGTGGAACTTGGGCAGTCCGGCATCAATCCGCTCGCGGCGGGCTATTGCACGCTACTCGGCTCGGTCAACCGTTTTGTGCTGGGCACAACGCTTGATGTCTTGCAGCTTGAATGCGAACGCGGCTGCAAGTTTTTGCAACAAAGTCATCAACCGAATACCGAAAATATGCTGCGCTACGGCGTGTTGCAGCCGCTTTTGGCATTGCGTGGCAACCGTTCCGATGCCACAGATGGCTTAAGCGCGGCAGAATTTTTTAACGGCGACTATCAGAGCCCGTCGATCCCACTGGCGCTGCATCTAAGCGCCACATTGCGGCATAGCTATTTACTGGGCGATGGCGAACAGTGGCGGCTTAGCTCAGGCGGGCTCGGCATCATCGGCATGTGTCTGCCCGATAGCCCGTCCTTGGTTGATGCGATGTTTTATACCGCGCTCGGCTTGCTGAGAAGTGAGCTAAACGATACCACTGACATGAGTTCGAACTGCGCGGCTGTTGCAGGCTACCTGACGAATTTTCAGCTTTGGGCGCTGGGGTGTAGTGATAATTTTCGCCACAAAGCCGTGCTTATTGAGGCTGAACTCGCGCGTGCACGCGATGATGATTCGGCGGCGATGGATTTATATGCGCAAGCCATTGATGCTGCTGGCGAAGCCGGGTATTGCGTGGGCGAAGCGTTGGCGAATGAACTCTATGCGCGTTTTTGGTTGGCGCGCAAACAAAAGCAGCTGGCGAATAATTTTATCAGAGATGCCTATTACCACTATCGCCGCTGGGGCGCTGACGTCAAATGCCGCCAGCTCGAAACGCAGTGGCCGGGTATTTCCTTCCGCGTACTCGAACGTCAGCAGCATGGCGCGTCGCAGCAAACGCGCTCGTATCGCAGCGGCTCTGAGCATTCCGATCAACTGGATCTGCATTCCTTGCTAAAAGCCAATCAGGTGCTGGCAAAAGAAATTCAGCTGGATTCTTTGCTGCAAAAAATGCTGGGGGTTCTGCTGGAAAATGCCGGTGCCGAACATGGCTTTATTGTGCTCGTCGACGATGATGCAATGATTGTCGAAGTCTCCGGTGGCGTGTCAGACGGGCATCGATTTGATGCGAAATTGATTCGCCGCCCACTATTGGAGCTGACGCATTGCGAGCGTCCCGTGCTGCCGTCAGCCATCATCGAATACGTCGTACTGACGCGCACCACGCTGCTATTGAACAACCCCGCGCTGGATCAGCGCTTTTCCAATAGCCGCTATCTGATTCAACGTCAGCCCAAGTCCGTGCTGTGCTTGCCGGTCAATGCCCAGGGCAAACTGGTGGCGCTGGTGTATTTAGAAAATAACTTGATGGAAAGCGTGTTTACCGCTAAGCATCAGCTGACGTTAGAACTGCTCAGTTCGCAGGCCGCGATTTCTTTGGTGAATGCGCGTTTGTACGAAAGCCTGGAACTAAAAGTGCTGCAACGTACGGAAGAATTGCGCCAAATGAGCATGAAAGATGGCCTAACTGGCATTGCGAACCGGCGCTCTTTTGATGAGCGGTTAGCCGTTGAGCTGCGCCGTGGCCAGCGCAGCCAAGCACCGCTGTCCTTGCTGATGATTGATATTGATCACTTCAAACAATTTAATGATCACTATGGGCATTTTGAGGGCGACGGCTGTATCCGCGCAGTCGCTATGCTGCTGAATTCCGTCGTCAGCCGCGCCAGCGATTTAGTGGCGCGCTATGGCGGCGAAGAGTTTGCGATCTTGCTGACCGACACGGATGCGAACGCCGCAGTGCTGGTCGCGAATGCCTGCCTGAATGCGATGCTCGAGCTAGCCATCGCGCACGCAGGCTCACCCATCGGCGGGCACGTCAGCCTGAGCATTGGCATTTGCACCCTGACTGTGACCGGCGATGTGGCTAGCGAAACCATAATCACGCAAGCGGATCAAGCGCTTTACCAAGCCAAACGCACAGGCCGCAATCGCTACTGTCAATATCTAGCGCCAGAAAGTGTGGAAACCGTGGTGGTCGCTTAGTCAGAAGTCTGTCGTAGCAGTACGGCAAACAATTTTTAGGCCCAAATTCTCGGACTAGCTCGCTAGCGCATATCCATACACACTTTAAGGCATGCCAAATGTCAAAGCCAGCGTCGAATATAGACTTGCCCAAATCGCGGTAGTCGCAGTCATGGTCTTGCTCGCTGGGGCTTGGGTGCTTGTGGCGCGGGGCTGATTAGCGCGGTTTGCGCGTGCGGCCAAGGCCGCGCTCGATACGCTATGCTCAGCGGCCCAATAAATATTGAGCACTCCGAGTATGAAATCTGTGGTTTTCGCGGCCCTGATATTGGCCCATGTGCACGCGGCTGCGATCGTCGGCAATGAACAGCTCAAGTCCGTTGACGCCTCAGTTCCAGCGGCAATGCAGCCTATGGACATTTTTAAGCTGGAATGGGCCAGCGCCCCAGCTATTTCAGCGGATGGCAAAAAAATAGTGTTTGTGCGCAATGACTTAGACGCCATGAAAGACGCGCGCCGCAGTGCGCTTTGGATTATGGACCGCAGTGGCGGGGATTTAGAGCCGCTTTCCAATGGCGGCAGCAATGAAAGCGCTCCGCAGTTTTCACCGGATGGCAAAAGGGTTGCGTTTAAATCCGGCGGACAAATTTTCATTCGCTTTCTAGACTCCGGGCGCGAGCTAGCGCTGACCTCTGAAATTCAGGGCATCGATCAGTTTGCGTTTTCCCCAGACGGCAAATCGCTGGCTTTTTCAATGCGCGTCGCCGCTTCAAAAGCCAAGGCCGCTGAGCTACCCACGCCGCCCGAAGGCGCAGAATGGGCCAAGCCAGTCAGCGTGATTGAGCGCT
The DNA here is from genome assembly GCA_031409855.1 of Rhodanobacteraceae bacterium. Taxonomy (GTDB): domain Bacteria; phylum Pseudomonadota; class Gammaproteobacteria; order Xanthomonadales; family SZUA-5; genus JANNYA01. The sequence continues at coordinate 69,075 of JANNYA010000141.1, forward strand.
TGGCCTACCGGGCCGACGGCGAAGGTATTTTCGAGCCGCATTTCCGGCATGTTTTTTTAGTGCCCGCTTTGGGCGGCAGCCCGCGTCAAGTCACTACAGGCGATTTCAATTACGGCGGTTTTACTTTTGCCGACAACTACACCCTGATTGTTTCCGGAAATCGTGAAGAGGATGCCGAATACCAGCCGCTGCAGAGTGATCTTTTTGAGCTAAATATAAAATCAGGCGCTTTGAAACGCCTGACTGATCGCGTTGGCCCGGACGAAGAACCCAACGTCAGTCCTGACGGGCGCTATATCGCCTACGTGGGTTTCACGGATCGCGAACAGTTCTATCAAGTGCGTATGCTTTCAGTTTTGGATCGAAAAACAGGCGTCAGCACGGTGTTGACGAAAGATTTGGATCGTGATGTCGCCGCGCCCAGTTTTGACGGCAGCGGCAAAGCGATCTATTTCCAATTTGATGATCAAGGCGATAGCAAAGTTGGCACGATTGCCCGCTCGGGCGGCAAGGTCACTAGCTTAGCGGCTGATTTAGGTGGCGCGGATATTGGCCGCCCCTATGGTGCGGGCAGCATGGCCGTTGGGCGCACGGGTGATGTTGTCTACACACAAGGCACCGCGCAGCGCCCAGCCGAGGTGGCACTGATCGCGCATAAATCTTCGTCCAGTCGTATTTTGACGGATTTAAATTCCGACACCGAAATCGAGCTCAAGGCGCAGCCGGTTGAAGAAATATGGCTCAAATCAAGTTTCGACCAACAGGCGATTCAAGCCTGGATCATGCGTCCACCTGGTTTTGATGCGTCGAAAAAATATCCGCTGCTTTTGGAGATTCACGGGGGTCCGGTGGCAAATTATGGCCCGCGTTTTGCCGTTGAAACCCAGCTTTACGCTGCGCAGGGCTATATCGTTGTCTATGCGAACCCGCGCGGCAGCGATTCCTATGGCGAAAAGTTCGGCAATTTGATTCACCACGATTATCCAAATCATGATTTTGACGATTTGATGAGCGTGACGGACGCCGTGATTGCCAAAGGTGGCGTGGACGAGCGCAATTTGTTTGTCACCGGCGGAAGTGGCGGCGGCGTGCTAACTGCTTGGATCGTTGGAAAAACGGCGCGGTTTCGTGCGGCAGTTGTGGCAAAGCCTGTGATCAATTGGATGAGCTTTGCGCTCACCAGTGATGGCGGCGCCTACTATTCGCGCTACTGGTTTCCCGGTGTGCCTTGGGTACACGCGGAAAACTATTTAAAGCGCAGCCCGCTGATGTCCGTTGGCAATGTAAAAACGCCAACGATGCTGATTACCGGTGAAGCCGACTATCGCACGCCTATTTCTGAAACCGAGCAGTATTTTACCGCCTTAAAGCTAAGCAAAGTGCCGACCCAAATGGTGCGTATTCCTGGTGCCAGCCACACGATTAACGCGCGCCCGAGTAATTTATTGGCGCAAGTGCTGAATACTGTGGCTTGGTTTGAGCGATTTCGAGTGCATTGATGCGTTTACATCACCTAGCGCGCATCACCCTTATTGTGCCGGAGCTTGAGTTGGCGATTGTTGAGCATCGCCAAGGCATCAGCCGTGCGCACATCACACGCTTTGACGTGCCCGAGGCGCGCGCAATGGCCTTAGGCGTATCAGTTGCGGGCGCGCGGGCAGCATTGATTGCGGCATCGGACGCGGCTGTGCAGTTTGAGTTGATTGAACAGCCTGATGCGAATCTCGCCGCGCAGCGATTAGGCTGGGCCGGGTTTGAGCGCAAGCAAAATTCAGTCAGTGTGCTGGTCAATTGTGCGGATAGCGCGGTGTCGGCAGCGTTTTATCTGGGCCTGGGTGCCAACGCGGTGTACCAGCTTGATGCGCGGACGCGCGCTATTCAGTTGAGTGATTCAGAGCTGCGCTTTGAGTCTCGTGAAAGCTGCGCGCCAGCGCTGGATTTGGGCAATCTAAGTTGCGGTATTTTGAGTGTGCAGCTAGCCCGCGTAGGTTCACGCGGGCAGGCCGGGCCTTTGCGGCTACTGCGCGGCCCGGACGCCGAGTTGATAGAGTTGGTTTAGGCCTTTATCAGCTAGTCCGCATCAAAAAATCCACCAAGCGGAAGCGAATATCGCCAACATCGTACACAGCGCCGCCATTTTTGCTGCCGTGCCCAGCACCAACCCTAGCCATGCGCCCAGGCCTGCCTTGGTGGCATCACCTAAATTTTCACGATAGATCAGCTCCGCCACGACCGCACCAATAAAGGGCCCAAGCAACAAGCCTGGAATGCCAAAAAATATGCCAACCAAGGTGCCAACGCCGGCGCCAACCATCGCCCATTTGCTTGCGCCCGCGACTTTGGTGCCAAACAAAGACGAGACAAAATCCGCTGCCATCGCCAGCACGGCGATCACCCCCAGCATGGTGAGTGTCCAGCCACTGACATGCTGAAAATTATCCGCCCAAGCAGCGATGAACAATCCGGCAAACACCAGTGGCAGGCCGGGTAGGGCGGGTAAAATCGTGCCTGCGATACCAACAATCACCAATACTGCTGCCAAAATCATCCACCAAGTCGTTGCGTCCATTACCTAGTCCTTTTAAATGGTTCCAATCGCGATGCTGCACGCTGGGATCGCCCTGCACATATGCCAAAAGGCGCTTGCTTTCAGATGAATGGAAGGTATTCATCTTGATCAACGCCGCTAGGAAAAGCAAAATGCGGGAACGGATCCTGATGTTGGGCGAAAAATGGTTGAGTATTTACATGGATAAGCGTTGGTTGTGCGCCGGTTTGTCCGTGCTGTGCTTCTTAGCATCGGCGAAAATGGGCTGGTTTCGCGGCCTAGTGCTGCCGATGTTGGGCGTAGGCTTTATGTTTGCGGTGCTTTGGTTTTGGTTCGTTGAGCGCATGGGCAGTGTCGCCAAACCGCAGGAATTGTATCTGCCGAGCGCGCAAGAATTGGCGGCGATTAAGCAGGCTGCGCTGGCGAAATCGCAGGCGGGCAGCGGGATTGCCGTGCCTGAAGTGGTGCCGCCCACGCCAGCTAATTCTGCAGTTGTTGCGTCAGAAGCACCGAAAGTGCCGATTCCGACCGGCCGCGCGGTATTTAATTTAGGTCAAGAAGCGCCCAAGGTGCAGCAGAAGCCACCGCAAGCTTGAGCCAAACAGCACGCTGTAGTGCAGCAATCGTCAATTGCCAGTTTTTCCAAGCACTTCTAGATCCGCTGGCAACTCCACGGCCGGATAGGCTTTTACAAAGCGCGCAAGCATCGCCTTTGCCTGCAATATTTCGCCGCTATCGCGCAATGCCCTAATTGCGGCATAGGTTTTTGCGTACGGGTTTACTGCGCCGGGTTGCGCATCACCGGCAAACTCGTCTTTCTTTGAGTTTGCTGAGATTGTTGGTTCCGCCACCGGCGCTGGCTTTTCTTCTCGGACGACTGCACCGCCGTCGGCGCTCGGTTTTGGCGGTGCCGCCGGTGCATTGGCAGATGCATCGGCAGATGCACCAGCGCTTTGTGCTTGACTACTTTCAACCGGCGCAGCGGCATCAAATTCGGCACGCCGATTGCGCGCATCGGTCGCTTGCACATCCAACTCCGCAAGCTCCGTTGCTGCCATTGCCGTAGGGCTGGGGCTGGCTTCAAGCATAGGCGCAGAAGCAGCCGTTATCGCGGGTACTGCAGCCGACACGGCGGCTGGCGGAGCGAACGCTTTTTCCAGCGAACGAGCCGCGCCTGGTGTGGTTGCGACATCGTCAGGCGCGGTTGCCGCCAGCGAACCTGCGCCAAAATCGGGTTCGGATGCCGCTGGTGCATCACTCTGTGCAGCGGCTATACGTCCGCGCGTTGCGCCATCGCTGTGCTCAAATTCCGCATCCGCAACAGAGTTTTGCTTGGCTTTGTCTTCGCTCGCTGCTGCCAGTGCCGGTGCGACTTGTTCGCGGTTTTCGAGCGGCATTGCCTCCGCAAGCACCGTAACCGGTACTTCGCTAGCAGCCGCTTGTGCGTCAGCGGCAGTCGCGTCAGCCATAGCCGCAGTAGCGTCAACCGAGGCTTGCTCTTGTGCAACGCTTTTCGCTTCGTAACTACTCGCTTGATAGCTAGGCTCGTTAAATTTGGGCTGGCTGGAGCCCGGTGCTTCTAATAAACCGGTGCGCGCTAAAATTGCGGCAAACCCGATCGTGGCAACGCTCGCCGCCAGCGCATAGGGCCAATGCCGTCGGCGGGACCGCGTGCTAGCTTTGCTCAAACGCTCATTGAGCAAGCCCGCTTCAATGCGGGTGAAATCGGTTTCGGTCAGGCCGGTGCTACCCGCTTTGACCGCGCTACTCGCAAGCGCGAGTAGCTTGGCATCCAGACTAGGCGGCGGCAGTGGCTCGTTACCCGAATGCGCTAAATAAGCATCCAGCACGCGCTGATGGCGCCCGAGTTCGCCGGTTGTGCTCGAAGCATTCGATTTGGGATCCAGCGTGTCCATTAGGCTAGGCTCTGCTTTAATTTTGCCAGCGCATAGCGCAATCTGGATTTGACCGTTTCGCGGCCATGCCCGGTCAGTGCGCCAATTTCTTCTAGGCTTAGCTCACCCTCGGCACGTAACAGCACCACCTCGCGCTGCTCGTGCGGCAGTTCTGCCAAGCTTTGCATCAGGCGCTGATGCGCCTCGGCACTAATGCTCTGTTGTTCTGGCTCAGCCTCTGAATGCGCCGGGAACTGCAGCACGTTGTCGTCCATGCTCGACTCCGGCGCAATATTTTTGTGGCGTAAACGATCCATTGCAAGATTGTGGCCTATACGAAACAGCCAGGCACGAAACGGTGAGCCGGTATTGTCAGTGCTTAAATGCTCTGCGCTTGAGTTTGCAGATTTATAGCTTTCACGCGCGACTATTACGCGCTGCCAGGCATCCTGAAACAGCTCTTCGCCTTCAGCGGAGCTGCCAATCAAACGTGTTAAGTAGCGCCAAAACGGCCCACGGTGGCGCGTGTAGAGCACTTCAAAGGCCCGTGTATCACCGGCTGAATAGGCCTGCATTAGCGATTCATCGCTGGCAGCCGTTAACACCGGCGCCAGCACGGCGGCGGCGCTTAGATAAAGGTGCAGAGTGGTGGCAAGTAGGCTCATGTTGGGGGCAAACGTTCCAGGGCTGCGATTGGGGTTAGTGCCAAAGTGTAACTAGATGTGTAGTCCTGTTCACGCCGCTAGGCCATAGCTTTTCAACATGGCAGCGACTTCCGGCTCGCGTCCGCGAAATGCCACGAATGATTCCAACGCTGGGCGTGCACCGCCGGCCGCCAGCACTTCTTTGCGAAAGCGTTCACCGCAGTCGCGATCAAACGCGGCACCGGCCGGAAACGCGGCAAAGGCATCTGCGGACAGCACTTCCGCCCACAAATAGCTGTAATAGCCCGCCCCGTAACCGCCGCCAAAAATGTGCGAAAAGCTATGCGGGAAACGCTGCCAGGCCGGTGGCAACAGCACCGAAGTGCGGGCGCGCACGGCGGCCAAAATCTCATGCACCTGCGTCAAGCTCGGGGCAGGCACGGCCAAATGTATTGAGAAATCAAAAAGCGCAAATTCCAGTTGCCGTACTAAAAATAGCCCGCTATGGAACTGCTTACTTGCCAGTAGTTTGGCTTTTAATGGCGCGGGCAGGGCGGCCCCGGTTTCGTGATGGCGGCTCAATAAATCCAGTGCGTCCGCTTGCCAGCAGAAATTTTCTAGAAACTGGCTGGGTAGCTCGACGGCGTCCCATTCCACACCCTGTATGCCGCCAACGGCCGGCACGTCCACTTCGCTCAGCATGTGGTGTAAGCCGTGGCCGAATTCGTGGAATAGCGTCACTACATCGTCATGGGTTAGCAGCGCTGGCGTTGTATTGCCATTCGCATTGTGTCCGGGTGGTGCGAAATTGCAGTTCAAATACGCCACAGGGCGGCGATGCTTTGCGTCAACTCGGCGCTGCGATCGGCAAACATCCATCCATGCACCCGAGCGCTTTTTCGGCCGCGCAAACGGGTCAACGTAGAAGCTGGCAATCACCTCCTGCGCACGCAGCACTTCAAAATAACCCACGTCCACATGCCACACCGTGGCCTCAACGTTGCGCACATGCAGGCCAAACACCCGCTCAAGCACGGTGAATAGGCCCTGCAGCACGTGCGGGTAGGGGAAGTAGGGCCGCAATTGTTCATCGTCAAAACCGAGCTTCGCCGCCTTGTATTTCTCGCTCACGAAAGCGATGTCCCAGGGTGCAAGCGCTGGCAAGGCAAGTTCGGCGGCGGCAAATTCGCGCAGTTGCGCCAATTCCAATTCTGCCGCTGGCCGCGCTTGGCGCAAAAGATCATCCAAAAACTGCATGACTCGATTGGGATCAGACGCCATTTTGGTTGCCAAGGATTCGGTCGCGGCATTCTCAAAGCCCAGTAGTTGTGCGGATTCCAGCTTGAGTGCCAGCATTTTCTCGATTTTCGGGCCATTGTCATATTGACCAGCGTTCGGGCCTATCTCGGAAGCCCGAGTGCTGTAGGCAGTGTAAATTTCTTCACGCAATGCACGATCGTCGGCATAAGTGACTACCGCCGCGTAACTCGGATAGTCCAGGCCGATCAGCCAGCCGCTTTGTTTTATGGTCACCGCAGCAGTTTGGAAGCGCGCCAATGCGTCGCTGGGGATTCCCGCCAATGCAGCGCCATCAGTAATATGCTTTTTCCACGCTTCTGTGGCGTCAATCAGGGCTTCTTCAAACTCGGTCGACAGTTGCGATAACTCGAGGCTAATTTCCCGAAACCGTGCCGCTTGCTGGCCTTCCAGTGCCACGCCGCCAAGACGAAAATCGCGTAGCCAATGTTCAATCGCGGTACGTTGCGCGCGCGTGAGTGCCGAAAAATCGGCTGATTTGGCGATTTTGCTTACGGCGTTGAAAAGTTCGCGATTTTGCATCAGCGAGCTGGAGTGTTCGGTCACCAGTTCAAGCGCTGGGCTGTAGACCTCGCGTAGCGCTTCGCTATCGCAAACGCGATGCAAATGCTCAATGGTGCTGAATGCGCAGCTAAGATCGTCGTCCACCTGTTCTAGCGGCAGTGCGATCTGCGCATAGAGCGCAGCCGCTGTTGCATCGGAGGCGGTGTATGCGATCACCTGTGCGAGCGTGCTTTGGTAGTTCTTAAGCAATACATCAATGGCTTCAGGCACTTCCGAAGGCGTGAAGCGATCAAATTGCGGCAAGTTGTTGTTGCGCTCGGGAAAGCGATTGGTAAGCAATGAGTTCATGCGGGCGCCGTAAAGAAGGATGTGTTGATTGGTTTTGCCAAGGCAGATTGTTGATTTTTTTTGCCAAGGCAAAAGAGCTTACGCATGTTACCTTTCCCACATGTCTCGCGCCTCGCTCGTTTTACTAGCACCAATTTTGGCAAGCTTCAGCGCCGAAACCGATGCTGCGCGTGCCACCGCAGAAGTTCAAGGGTCGTTTTGGCAAGCGCACTGGCTCCAAATTGGCTTTGGTATGGCGCTGCTGCTGATGTTTCTGGGTGCGATCTGGTTTTTACGCACGCGCTGGCGGGAGCGCGCAATTGCGACTGCGAAATTGGAAGCCAGCCAAGCACAGCTGCGCATGGTGTTAGCGAGTGCCGGTTGCGAGCTTT
>JANNYA010000142.1:0-9212 GCA_031409855.1 Rhodanobacteraceae bacterium
CGTTAGCCGTGTTTCGTTCATGTTGATCACCATCCTTGAATGATCAACCCATCAAAACCACCTCGCCTAATCCAATTTCAGGCTCACGCCTGCTTGGATTCACGTCGCGAACTCAGGCTCATACCTCATTGGACAAGGCTCGGGTTTGCCGAAGCTTATTCTTTGGACTAGAGTCTAGAAGTTTAATACTTGCGATTCTGTTCGGGTTCGGTGGCGTAGCAATCGCCGCTAATCCAATACCAAATGTTGCCTGTAATGCACTCTCGGGTAGTTTTCAGCTTAGTCCACATCATTGTGTAAACGGTCAAAGCGACTGCGCTGTCGCTACGATTTTATCGGTAGCAGGTTTGCCGACAAATGGTTGTGCGACCTTGCGAGTGGCTGGCAGCAATTTGCCAGACTGCATACAAAACACAGCGGGCAATATGCCAACGTTTATCCTCAACACTGCAGGCGTTGGCACAAAAGCCGTTGCGTTAACCGCACCCTGCATTGACGACGGCACGCCAAGAATTGAGGTGTTGCATTTGGATGAATTGCAAGTTTTAGCTGCCGCACCAAGTGGTTTGTTTTCAAACACGAGCTGTCAGCTAGCTGCTGGCGCGAATACCTGCACCAGTGTCTTCACGGTTCAACCAACAAATATGCATTGGGCATGCCTTTGGGCGAAGTCTCAAACATCGCAGTCAGCACCTGACCAGCTGTTAGCATGTTTCAACCAATTTCAAAACCCTGGCCAATCATGGAATTACGATTGGCCGAATGTGCGAGCTACCCTGCAGCGGGTTGAGTTGCGCGGCTACGGTGGCAATTTTGCGCCAACTATTTCCGCCTTTGACGCGGCGTCAAATCCGATCCTGCAAACTAAGGACATTCAGGCCAGTAGCGGGCCTGTGCCTACCGCACGCTTCACTGCACCGTGCCTGACAACGTCAACCTCCGTTGCCTCGCCGTGTAATGCCTACATTGCCACGCAACCTGCTGGGGATGTCAATATTAGCTGGGAGAGCTATAACTACTCCGGTGCCATCGAGATTCGCCGCTACAAGGGCGTCGATGCAACGCCCGCAGCGGCAAACTGCGTTGCACCCAACTGCGAGGTTCTCCGCACTGGTGCCAGCGCCAGTGGTTCTTTGCCGCAGGTTGAGTTTTTAATTTCTAGAATCGATGAGCTGCACATTATTGGCTCCGTGAACGCAACGCCTGTGGTGCTAGGCCGGCAAACGGTTCGGGCGGTTTTTGATGCTTGCAAAGCGCTTCCGGCTCGTGTCCCACCCGATGTTAGCGCCTCATGCGGGAAAACTAGGGACGCCAGCCTCAGTTTCGCACCTGCCCAAGTATGTACGATTGCGCCATCAGATACCGAGTGCATTATTACTGCAACCGTTTATGCGGTGTCGCCAGCAGCAAGCGCAAACAACTGTATATTTACCGGGCTACCGATTGCACTGTCACAATGTGGCCCTGAAGGTTTTTCGAGGGAGCTTACTGCAAGGCCATACGAAAGTAATGTTCAAGCAAACCAATACACGCAAACACCACTTGGCACAGGCTGCCAGCTATCACAACCCTACACCTATTGTGCACGCTACAGCCAACCCTCCACTGGCTCGTTAACCGCCTTGCCGTGCGCCTTCAACGGCAGCAACTGCACCACCACATTTTCTGCAACCAAATCTAGTGCGCTGCGCTCCTGTTTGTGGCGCAAAGATAGCGCTACGACCGCAACAAAATTGGCTTGTAACGAAGGTACAACTTGGTCTCTGCCCGGCTGGAGCGGCTCAATTAGTGGTCCAACGGTGATTGAGCTACGCGCGTCAAATGATCGTATTGAGCCTACGCAATACAACCCCGCACAAAACTTACTCGCCTCGGTCACCTTGCAAACCTGCTTTGGCCCAGGCCAGTTCCCTGCGACACCTGGCATACCCAATCTAGCCGCGTCTACCAATCTCTTAAGCTTTCCGGTCAGCTGGACAGCGATTTCCGGTGCCTGCGAATATGTCCTGCAGCGCCAAATCGGCACCGGTGCTTGGGTTAACCGCCAAACCGGCATCGGCACCGAACTATTGGAAACCGTTGCTGGCCCCGGGCAATATTCCTATCGCGTCAAAGCCTGTAATAGCGCCGCAAACCAAAGCGAGTGCAGCGCTTATTCGCCCATTGCCAGCATCAATGTTGCGACCGACCAGCAGATTGGCTTTACCCAACCCTGCGGTTTGAATGTAGCGGCGTGTTCAGTATCTACCCCGGCCGCGGCGGGCAGCAGTGTCACAATTGCCTGGAATCAAAACTTTCTAGCCGCGCCGCGCGTCGATGAAACTGATCTAAGCACCAATATCACCTCGGTTATTGCTTCCGGCAACGTCAGCAGCTTGGTACGCACCCTGCTAGGCGGGCGCAGCTATCGCTACCGCTTATTTGACGGCACCAATTTATTAAAGACCGTGGACATTTCAATGGTGGTGCCTGCCGGGCAGTTCAGCACGCCGTGTGCGCTAAGTTCGGGCTTATGCACTTTGAGCGCCACCAGCGCTGGCACTACACAAAGCTTTTCCTTAGGCTGGAGCACGCAAAACGTCGCCAACGCCACGGTCACCGAACAAGCGCTGCCGAGCGGCGCAGTCACCACGTTGAGCGGCGCGAGTCCACAGGCACGTACCATCAACGTCGGCACCACCTATCGCTATCGTTTGCTCAATGGCATCAATAGCTTGGCGACCATGGATGTGCTGATAGCGCAAGACTTGCCAGAATCACTAAATCCGCCGCAATTCGCTAACGCACCCAGTGAAGATTTAGCGAGCACGGCTGTCGGTGCCACTAGCGGCACCGCCAAAGTCGATGAGTCCGGCAATTTCAACTACTCTGTGCCGATTATGCTGGGCAAAGGCGTGGGCGATTTCAAGCCGGTGTTCGCCTTGAATTACGCCAGTGGCCGTGGCCTAGGGCGCGCCGGTATGGGTTGGGATTTGCAGGGCCAAGAAGCCATCACGCCGTGCCGCAAGGCGATTGAATCCGGTGATGGCTACAACGATGGCAAGCCCTACACTGACGTGAGTTTTGACGGTAGCGATCAGTTTTGCCTAAACGGCTCGCGGCTGTTTTTGGCTTCCGGTACCGGTACCTACGGCTCGGTGGGTTCATTTTATAAAACCGAGTTTGATCGTTACCAGCGCATTCGTGTACTCAGCAGCGACGCTAAGGGCCCCGTTGAGTGGCGCGTGGAATCGCCGGATGGCACCTCGAAATACTTTGGCGGTACCGCGCGCAGGCTGGAGCCCGATGTCAGCGCCCCACAAAGTATCCGTGCCGTGGCGTGGCCGATGCGGTTGATTCAAAATTCCGTCGGGCGCAGCATCACCTACAGTTACGGCCAAGGCAATAGCGATCAGTGGCTAACGCGCGTGGACTTTGACGGTGGCGCAGTCACGTTTCAGTACCTGCCACTTGGCTTCCAAACCGGCTATACGCAGCAGTTTCAGGGCGGTATTAAGTTCGCCATGGCGCAACGGCTAACCGGCGTCACGGTGTTTTCACCGCCGACTCTGAACCCCACCATTTCGCCAGATGTTACCGAGTTGCGTCGCTACCAGCTAACGCACGCCAGAGTCAATGAGACCGTAACGGCGGGCGATGAAAACCCGGCGCTGCAGTTTGTCACCGCCGTTCGAGAGTGCGTCGGTGCAATCTGTTATCGCGCCGCGACGTTTAACTACGCTAAGCAGTCATTTGCGACCGAAACCTTCACCAATCAGCCAGCGGAAGAGTCCTCGACACAGCGCTTTGGCGATATCAATGGCGATGGCCGCGCGGATTTGGTCGTGCGCCGTAACAGCAGCCCGAATGATATTGCGCTGTACATGGCACGCAGCAAGGCGGAAGCGCCTTTTGCGGGGGCAAACCCGCAGTGGTATCAGGAAAAGGTTCGACTACCAGACACGGGCATTCCTGATGCCATTTTTCTTGGTGCCACGCCCTACGAGGCCGCGCGATCCTTACATCTAAGCGACCTTAATTCAGATGGCCGGGAAGATTTGATCTATCTGCATGTCCAAACGATACCAGTCATCAAGTTTGCCTGGCGCGCGCGGCTATCAAATGGCACCGGCTTTGATACCGTTGACACCGATTTAGTCAGCGATGCCAACAGCAGCGAAATTGTTGTGCAAGCAACGCAAAACCGTAAGGCCCAGCTGCAGTTTTCTGATTTGAATGGCGATGGCTTAGAAGACATGGTCTATCCAGGCGCGAACAACACCTTTGTTGCGCGTCTGCTGCAAAAGCCAGAAGGCCAGCTTGTGGCAAAATACGGCCCAGAGATCGACTTAAATTTCTTCAATGAGGCAGGCCTTGGCTGTACCAGCTTGTCAGCCGCGTTCGCCAAACTGAATCACCGACGCTTGGAAATTTTTGATGCCAATGGCGATGGCTTTGGTGACTTCGTATTGCGCGCTACTAGTGCCAGCAGCACCGGTTGCCGCAGCCTGTCAGGCGATCAAATGTCGGTACAACAATTAGACCGCGCGCAGTTTCCCTCCAGCGTGCCGGTGGCGGCCGGCGAAAAGCCACGCACGGCGACCAGTGAATATATTTATGTGTTTTTAAATGAAGGGCGCGATTGCCCGAACAGCGGCAATACCGGCGCACCCTCAAACTCCACCTGCACCGCGCCGCAAAAGTTTCGCGTTGCCGAAAAATTGCAGGTTGCCGGGGATGGTGCGCTGCTGTCGAGCCGCGATGATTTGGTGCGCTTTACCGATATCAACGGCGATGGCTTAGCAGACTTAAGCTACGTCGGAAAAGCGTTCGCTGCGCAAGCCACTCAAGGCTGGATGTACCGGCTGAATTCAGGCAATAAAATTACCAGCCCAGGACAAAAATTGTTCAATGGCGCAACGGGCTGTATGGCTTTCGACCCGACGACCACGTGCAAAGTCATCGGCGACTTGGATGATGTTCAACTGGTAGACATGGATGAAGACGGCCGACTGGATTATGTCCGGCTGACCGGCAACGCGCAGATTTATAATGTGCGGTACTGGACAGGCGATGGCTTCAGCGGCACGGACGAGCCTTTGACGTTTGCCGGGCACAATGAAAACGAACTGTGGCGCCAGTTTTTTATCGATCTAGACGGCGATGGGCATCTAGATTTGACCGAAATTAAAGTTTTGGGCAACCCTTATATGTCAGTACAGCGGCGCGTCACGCACCACAAAGCGCGCCACAGTATGGAAAGCGTCACCAACGGCTTAGGCGCTAGTTCTTATATTGACTATCAGCCGCTGACCTATCGTTCGGTGTATGCGCGCAGCTACGATGGCCCGACGCTGTTATCAGGGCGCGGCTCGCCGGTGCTGGATGCAATGGGCGCGACCTGGGTCGTTGCTAGCTTGAGTAGTGATTCGCCCAGCATTGATTTAGCCACCAATTTGTTCAACGCGGATCGATTAGCGAGCATTTTCTATCGCTACGGCGGCTTAAAGATGCAAACCGGTGGACGCGGTAGCTTGGGCTTTAGACACGTCTATAGTTACGACCCACAAAATAAAATTGCCGCGCTCACGCAATATAGCCAAGCATTTCCCTACACCGGCATTGCCGAGCAAACGCTGAGTTGGGTAGTGCCAAGCATGCCCGCGGAGTTTTCGTTATGTACGATTACGGCCCTACAAACGCAGGAAAATTCGGGGTGTTTTGGCTATGGATCGGAAAATTTAGTGCCGCCTAGTGGCACCCAATTGCTATCAGATATGAGCGACACGACTTTCATATCTATTCTCGGTCAGCATGTGACGCTGGCATTGATGCGGAATCATCAAAGTTCTTTTGAAGTTACAGCTTCTGGCAGCGAAAATTTTAAGTTTGATTTGAACGGGCAAGTACTTTCGAGCACTGGCGAGAATGTCGATCTTTCACTGGGTGCCGCCACCTCAACAAGCACTAACTTTTGGGGCACCGGATTTGGGGGCAGCAATCGGGCAATTGAGTCAACGCAAAATAGTCAAAACACCTATCTTCAAACTGTAGACCCCAATCGTTGGTTCTTAAATCGTTTAACGTCAACGAGCACTCACCTTCACTTACCCGGCGTGAATGATTATCGTTACGCCAACTTCACCTACAACCAAAGCAACGGCCTAATCGCCTCTGAATCCATAGGCAACCCCGCATTAAGTACAAAGCACTTCTGCCGCGATAGCTTTGGCAATATCACCAAAACCATTGCCCAAAGCGGCAGTTTAGCCGTGCCGAACTGCGCCAGTTTCGGCGCCGCGAATGTGCTGTCAGCAAGCACCGATAGCAGCACAAACTTTGCCCGCATGACCACCACCGGCTACGATCTTTCCGGCCGCTTTGCGCTGAGTCAGCAGGAGGTAGTGAATTCCGCACGCGGTTTAGCTTTGGTTACCATTTCTGAAACCAAGCAAGACGGTGCGCGTCCGGCCTTTGATGCTTTTGGCAACCCGCACTATGTGGAAACCATCAATGGCGCGAAAGCGCGCTCGGCCTACAACCGTTTTGGTGAAAAGTACTTCAGTAGCTCCAACACCGGCACGAGCATGGTGGTGCGCAGGCGCTGGTGCGATGATGCCGCCTCCGACCTCCGCTGCCCGATCGGTTACGGCGCGGTCTTTGTAACCGAAAGCAAAACGGCCGGCGCGCCCACGAGTTGGGTTTACAACGACATCTTGGGCCGCGAAATTTTGTCGATCAAGGAAGGTTACAGCGCCACGCAGTTCGTAGCCGTGCGCAGCTATTATGACCAGCTCAACCGCACTGCCAAGGTGTCTGAGCCTTATTTTAGCTTTTCACCTGCTGCAAGCTCCGGCGGATTGCCCGGGGCCGCAGCGAATGGCGTGCAGTATTGGTCGGAAAGCTACTTTGACGCACTCGGTCGCATCACGAAAATCATTGCGCCAAACGGTGCGCGAACCACCACGCAGTATGCGGGCTTGAGCACTACCATCACGCATCCGATCAATGGCTCCAATCAAATCGAAACCAAGACTGAGACCAAAGACTTGCTTGGTCGCGTCAAATCCGTGTCGGATGCGCTAGGCAATCAAGTCAGCTACGAGTATTGGAACTTAAAAGACCTAAAGTCGTTAACGACCACGCCTGTCGCTGGCGAGGCCGGTACGGTCACCAGTTTCGTGATTGATGAATTTGGCCGCCGCACCAGCTCAAGCGATCCGAACAAGGGCAACTACACTTTTGTCTATAACGATGCCGGTGAGGTGGTGCAGCAAATCGCCAGCGATGGCAGCTGCATGCTGGCGCTGCATGATTTTGCCGGGCGCGTGACCGAACGCTTTGATGTCGCGGCGGGCTTAGGCTGTGCTGCTGGCAATGCCTACCAAAAAACGCTAACCAGTTACGACTTAGCCGCGAATGGCGTGGGTCAAGCGCAAAACGTGCAGCTGATCCCGCTTAATGGCGGCACGGATCAGGAAAGCAATACTTTTGTTTTTGATAGTTTCGGCCGCAGCATTAGCACGACGCAGCGCATCCAAAACGAGCGCACCTATACTATGCAGGCCAAATTCGACGAATATGGGCGCCCGGCGCAGAACTTTTTCAGCGCTGCGGCTGGCAGCTATTTCGGCGTCAGCCGCCCGGCAATTCCAGTAACGGGCGAGCACATGCAATACACCGTGCGCGGCTACCCGGAACAACTACGCAGCGTATTTCGCACCAGCGCCGCCGTGCCCGGGCAAATTTACCGGGAAACCAAAGCGGTGGATGCGCGCGGCAATGTCACGGAAGAGGTGTTCGGCAATAACGCCGCCAGCATGACCGTGTTTCGCGGCTATGCGGATAGCTCGGGCTGGCTCGAACGCATCAAATCGGGTGCTGCCAGCAATTCACTGACCAATCCTACCTTTGGCGCGCTACAAGACCTGCTGTACAGCTTTGATTTGCAGGGCAATGTGTCCTCGCGCAGTGACCGCAGTGCCAGCCAAAGCACCAACGAAGCCTTCAGCTACGACAAATTACAACGGCTAACCGGCGCAGTACGCAATGGTACGTCTGAGGCGATGACGTATTACAACACGGGCAATATCAAGTCCAAATACAACATCAGCGGCGAATATTTTTATGATCGCTTTGCTCCTGCCAGCTGCAGCGCGGTGGTGGGCAGCGCCACACCCGGTGCTTTTGCCTTAACCCGCATCGGCAGCACAGAAAGCTTCTGTTACGACAGCCGAGGCAATCAGTTAGCAAGCTTCCTAAATAACAGCATCAAGCGCGAAATCAGCTATTCCAGCTTTGACGCCGCCACCGTGATTCGCTCGACCACGCCACGCAGCCACGTCACGCGCTTTAACTACGGTGCCGGGCACCAGCGTTTGCGCCGTTACGATATTGATGGCAGCAATTTGAGCGAAAATGCCGCCGGCAAAGTCACGCATTACGCGGGCGATGCTGAAGTCACCGCCAAACCCGATGGTTCTACCGAAGTGCGGCGTTACGTCAGCGGTATGACGCAGGTGCAGCTGATTCCCGCCAGTGGCGCGGTGCTTACCCGGCGCGAATACCTCATGACCGATGCGCTCGGCAGCACACACCGCATCGTCTCAGAAGCCGGTGTGATCGTGACCGAAGGCAAACAAGCCTTCGCTACCTTCGGCGAACGTGCGAATGCGGATGATCGCTCGACTTTGAGCGAGTCCCAGCAGGCGAACTTCAACGCCGTGCTGCCACGCGGCTACACCGGGCACCAGCAGGCGGATGAAGTCGGCGTGATCCACATGAATGGCCGTATTTACGACCCGCGATTGGGGCGCTTCTTACAGGCCGATTCGCTGATCGAAGATATTTTCGACCCGCAGGCGATCAATAGCTATAGTTATGTTCGTAACAACCCCATGAATGCCACCGACCCCACCGGGCATTGGCGCGCGAAAGAGCAGATGGTGCTGCGCCAAATTGCCGCCATTGTGATTATGGTGACTACAGGGGTCAATATTAGTGGCGCTTTGGCAAATTCATGTGTCACCAATGCGGTTGCATTTAGTCTAGCCGCACAGGCCGCCATTGCCGGGGCAGCCTCCGGTGCGCTTACCACGGGCACCTTAAAAGGCACGCTGCTCGGGGCATTGAGCGCATTTACTTTCCACCAAATTGGCATCGCCGCGCTATCGCCGGGCGAACGGGTGTTTGCACACGCCTTAGCCGGTGGCACACTAGAAGCGCTGGGCGGT
>JANNYA010000143.1:0-14178 GCA_031409855.1 Rhodanobacteraceae bacterium
ACTTAAGGAGTACGCGATGCAATACATGCTTTTGATTTACAGCAACGAAAACGACGATCAAAACCAAACGCCTGAGCAGCTGCAAAAAATGTACGCTGACTACGGCACTTTTACCCAAGAACTGATTCAAGCCGGGGTGATGCGGGGCGGCTCGGAACTCAAGCCCGTGGCCACCGCCAGCACGGTGCGTGTGCGCGCGGGCAAAACCTTGACTATGGATGGGCCGTTTGCTGAAACCAAAGAACAGCTGGGCGGTTATTATTTGATTGACGTAGCCGATTTGGATCAAGCGATTTTTTGGGCGGCAAAAATCCCATCGGCCCTAGTCGGCAGCATTGAGATTCGACCACAGGCTATCGATAGCGATATGGCAAACGCGCCTGAAAGCCCTTAACACCAATGTTAAACCGCATCCTTGAGGCGACCGTGCGGCGTGAGCACGGCCGCATTTTGGCGGCATTGCTGCGCCGCTGCCAAGATTTCGATTTGGCTGAGGAAGCCCTACAGGATGCGTATTTGAAAGCGCACGAGCATTGGCCCAGCACCGGTATTCCGGAAAATACCGGCGCTTGGCTAATGACGGTGGCACGCCACCGACTGATTGATTTGCTGCGCCAGCGGCGGCATTCGCTCGATCATGCCGAAGTAGCGTCTGCAATCACCTTAGCGGCGCTAGACGAGGCCGACAATCGCGGCTTTCTCGACGACGATTTGCTGCGCCTTATTTTTACCTGTTGCCATCCAGCGCTCGCGCCCGCTAGCGCGATTGCCCTGACCTTGCGTGCGGTGTGTGGCTTGAGCACCGCCGAGATCGCGCGCGCCTTTCTGGAACCGTTGGCAAGCACCGCGCAAAAAATTGTGCGTGCCAAACGCAAAATTGCGGCCGCCAAAATACCGTTTGCGATTCCCGAAAAGCAGCAATGGCCAGAGCGTTTAGAGCAAGTGCTTGCTTGTGTGTATTTGATTTTCAATGAAGGCTTTACCCCCAGCGCAGCCGCATCGGATCGGCGTGTAGTGCTCAGCCTGCAAGCGATCAGTCTAGGCAGAACCCTGGCGCAGCTGCTGCCGAAAAGCCCCGAATGCCTAGGTCTACTGGCATTGATGCTGCTGCACCACGCACGCCGAGCCAGCCGCGTTGATGCCAGCGGCGTGTTAATCACACTTGAACAGCAAGACCGCGCACTGTGGGATCAAGCGCTGATCGCCGAGGGCAGCGCACTTTTGGCGCAAGCCATGGCCGCGCGCCTGCCCGGCCCCTATCAAATTCAAGCCGCGATTGCCGCGCTGCACGCGCAAGCAAAACAGCCGGAACACACCGATTGGGCACAAATTTTACAGCTATATCTAGCGCTGTTGCGGCATTGCCCAACGCCGATCATAGAACTCAACGCGGCAGTGGCACTAGCGATGAGCACCGGGATTGCGGCCGGCCTAGCTTGGATTGATCGCATAGCCGCCGAAGGCAAATTGGCAGACTACTATCTACTACACGCCGCCCGCGCCGACCTGCTGCGCCGCCAGCTTGAGTTTCCCGCCGCCGCCAACGCGTATCGGCGCGCCATCGGGCTGACCGAGCAAACCAGCGAGCGCGAGTATTTGGTGCGGCGTTTGCGCGAGGTTGAAGTGAGTGGCATTGCGTGTTGACAGAACTATGCGCCAATCACTCTCGACGCACGACTTCGCCCTCAATGACCCGCCCCGTATGCTCGCGTGCATCCGATGCGCGGGCAAAGTCAGCGTTCGCGGGGCCATTGAAGGCCTGACGAGTCGCGGCTTCAAAGCGCTTTTTGCCGCTAAATTTCCACCAGATCGCGCCGATTAGAAAAGCTACAGCGGCCACCGCCATCGCAGCAGTCAGTGCAAAAAAGCCAAGCACTAGCAAGCCAGCGGCCATGATAACGCCCAAAACAGCGACAGCCGCGCGTTTGAACCCAGCGCCTTTACTGCCGCTACCTCGATTACTGCCCTCCAGATAAAGCGTCATGTACGAATACCTCTATCGCTGTGTAATTGCTGATGCATTCTATATGGGGGCGGCTTAGTCCAAGTGAAAGTAATAGCCAACGCGCCGTTAGGCGCAAACACACAATTGCGCCCGCGCGCCTTGAAATTGCCGCGTTTGGCCTTACCCAGTGGGTCAGATGACTGACACACAGAGGCTTCAATGACCCAAAACTCGCAGAACACCAACAATTCAGCGACCGAAAACACCCAAGATAGCGAGGGTGTGCTCAATGAAATCCAAGGCATAACCCAGCTAGCCGAGGCGCAGGCGCGCATCGCGACGCTGGAAGATGAGTTTCTGCGTTTTCGCGCAGAATCCGAGAATCAGCGCCGCAGAATCATGAAAGACGGCGAAAACGCGCGTAAATTCGCTGCCGAAAAATTGCTGCAAGAACTATTACCGGTGGCGGATACGTTAATGCGCGGCCTAGAAGTTGCCAAGGGCGAAAAAGCGACCGTAGAAAATTTGATCGAAGGCAAGGAAGCGACTTTGCGCATGCTGGCCAAAGCGCTGGAGAACAACGGCGTAAAAGAAATCAACCCGATGGGCGAGGTTTTCAACCCTGAATTACACCAAGCGATGACGGTGCAGCCGGGTGCTGAGGGCGTGGCGCCCAACACCGTGGTCGCGGTATTCCAGCGTGGCTATCTGTTGAATGAACGGTTGCTGCGTCCCGCGTTAGTTGTTGTTTCGCAATCTTGAAACGCGCCTAGAAATTTAAATTTTCACCCCTAAATAACTGTCATCGCGCAATTTGAGCGCACTACACACACTAGAAGGAATCCGTCATGGGTAGAATTATTGGTATCGACTTGGGCACCACCAACTCCTGCGTGGCAGTGATGGAAGGCGGCCAAATGAAGGTGATCGAAAACGCCGAGGGTGATCGCACGACACCGTCGATCGTGGCATTTACTAAAGACGACGAAGTGCTGGTCGGCGCACCGGCAAAACGCCAGGCGGTCACGAATCCGAAAAATACCCTGTTTGCGGTCAAGCGTTTGATCGGCCGTAAGTTTTCCGAAGATGTAGTGAAGAAAGATTTAGATTTGGTGTCTTACAACATTGTTGCGGCTGACAATGGCGACGCGTGGATTGAAGTCAACGGCAAAAAAATGTCGCCGCCTGAAATTTCTGCGCGCGTTTTGATGAAGATGAAGAAAACTGCGGAAGACTATCTCGGCGAAGCTGTCACCGAAGCGGTGATCACCGTGCCTGCGTATTTCAATGACAGCCAACGCCAAGCCACCAAAGACGCGGGCCGAATTGCCGGTTTGGATGTCAAGCGCATTATCAACGAACCTACCGCCGCTGCCCTTGCTTACGGCATGGACAAACGCGCCGGTGGGGATCGTAAAATTGCGGTGTATGACTTAGGCGGCGGCACTTTCGACGTTTCGATTATCGAAATTGCGCAGGTGGATGGCGAAATGCAGTTTGAAGTGTTGGCCACCAATGGCGATACTTTCTTGGGCGGCGAAGATTTCGACAAGCGCATTATCGATTTCTTGGTGGAAGAGTTCCAAAAGCAAGAAGGTTTGGATTTGCGCAAGGATCCACTGGCTTTGCAACGCCTGAAAGATTCGGCTGAGCGGGCGAAGTGCGAGCTTTCCAGTGCTATGCAAACCGACGTGAATTTGCCTTACATCACGATGGACGCGAACGGCCCCAAGCACATGAATATCAAACTGACGCGTGCCAAGCTGGAAGGCTTAGTGGCAGATTTGGTAGCGAAAACCATTGAGCCTTGTCGCATCGCGCTGAAAGACGCAAATTTGCGCGCCAATGAAGTCACCGAAGTGATTTTAGTGGGTGGCATGACGCGTATGCCGAAAGTGCAAGAAGCGGTGAAAGAGTTCTTCGGCAAAGAGCCACGCAAAGACGTCAACCCTGATGAAGCGGTTGCCGTGGGCGCGGCGATTCAAGCCGGCGTGCTCAGCGGTACCGTCAAAGATGTGTTGTTGCTTGACGTCACCCCGCTTTCGTTGGGTATCGAAACCATGGGTGGCGTGTTCACCAAGCTGATCGAAAAGAACACCACGATTCCAACGAAGCAAAGCCAAGTATTTTCGACCGCCGAGGACAACCAAAGCGCGGTGACCGTGCACGTGCTGCAAGGCGAGCGCGAACAAGCGAAGTTCAACAAGTCATTGGCGAAGTTTGATTTGGCGGGTATTGAGGCTGCGCCACGCGGTATGCCGCAAGTCGAAGTGACGTTTGATATCGACGCGAACGGCATTATGCACGTACAAGCGAAAGACAAGAAAACCGGTAAAGAGCAAAAAATCGAGATCAAGGCGAATTCAGGTTTGTCCGAAGCCGAGATTCAACAAATGGTGCGTGACGCTGAAGCCAACAAAGAGGAAGACAAGAAATTCCACGAACTGGTACAAGCGCGCAACCAAGCGGAAGGCTTGATCCACAGTACCAAACAAGCGCTGAAAGACGGCGGTTCTGGCACCGACGGCGCGCAAATCGCCAAAATCGAACAAGCATTGGCGGAAGCGGAAGCCGCGGTTAAATCCGATAACAAGGTGCAAATTGAAGCGAAGTACCAAGCACTGATGGAAGTTGCACAAAGCCTATTGGCGCAAACCCGCGCCAAAGCCGAAGGCGGCGCAGGCCCAGAAGGCGCAGCACCGGAAGCACCGAAAGACGATGTGATGGACGCTGAGTTCACCGAAGTGAAAGACAAATAGGTAGTTCTTGAGCCGAACAAGAAAAAGCCCAGAGAGATCTGGGCTTTTTTCTACCTGGCTTATTAGCGAAACATATTCGGCCGTGTCGCCTTCCGGCGAGAGTTGTTTGCCTCACACTAAAATAAGTTAACGGGTTTTGCCACCGATGCCAAGCAAGACCACGCCAACGACCAACGTGCCAATACCGGCCCAAAGTGGGATATTAATTGACTTGTTTTCTTGTACGGTCAGTTCTACCGGCCCAACTTTGACGGCGGTACGGTCTTGGGTATAGCTAAAACCGCCATACGCTAGGCCGAGTACACCAACAATAATCAGGATAATACCTATAAGTTTCGTGGGGTTCATTGTGGTATCTCGAAAGTGGCAGCGCTAGATCTCAGGCGCAGGGTGCGTCCTGGAAAGTGCAGACACAGTTAATCACAGTATCGGCAGTGTTGAATGTGCGCTTGCCAACATAGGCTTTAGTCGCAATTGCCTGTTATTTTCGTTAACCTAATTACTTTCTTCCTGTCGATTTTACTATGTCTGACCGAGCCGCCGCCCGCCACGCATTTGCTGAGGCCGCGCTGTCAATGCGCGTAAGCCTAAGCCCTGCGAGCAGCGATGCAAGTTTTCGCAGCTATTGGCGCGCGACGGATGAGCACGGTGCGACCCACGTGGTGATGGATGCGCCGCCAGCGCTAGAGAACTGTGCGCCGTTTATCGATATCAGCGCGCGTTTAGATGTAGCTGGGCTTTTGGTACCTACCGTGCTCGCAATGGATTTGGCGCAAGGTTTTTTGCTGCTGCCGGACTTGGGCGCACGCACACTTTTGCCCGAGTTGGGCGAAGTCAGTGTCGAGCACCATTATCAAGCGGCGATGACAGCGATTTTGCAAATGCAGCTGCATACCGATGTCGCCGGTTTGCCGAACTATGATGCGCCGCGTTTAGACGCTGAAATGGAGCTATTCCCCGAGTGGTTTCTAAAACGCCACTTGGGGATTATTCCTAGCTGCGAAGACTTTGACATTATTGAAGCGACGATGATGCAGCTGCGCAATTTGGCGCTGACGCAGCCGAAAGTATTTGTGCATCGGGATTTTCATTCGCGCAACTTGATGTTGGCTGACCCTGAAAATACAGCAGCGCGGCGCTTGGCGGTGATTGATTTTCAAGACGCCGTGCGCGGGCCAATTAGCTATGATTTGGTTTCATTATTGCGCGATTGCTATATCCGCTGGCCGGAGGCCGACGTTGCGCGCTGGGTGGAGCACTACCGAGATTTAAGCGCACGGGCCGGGTTGCATCAAGCTGACAGCCACACATTTAAGCGCTGGTTTGACTGGATGGGCGTGCAACGGCACCTCAAAGTGCTCGGCATATTTGCGCGGCTAAACTACCGGGATGGCAAGTCGGCCTATTTGCAGGATTTGCCTTTGGTGCTGCACTACACCTTGAGCGTTTGCGCGCAGTATCCTGAGCTGCAAGCCTTTGCGCGCTGGCTAAAACCGCATACTGATGGCATCGATTTGACAAAGGCCAGGACACTGTCATGAAGGCACTGATTTTTGCAGCCGGAGTCGGCGAACGCATGCGGCCGCTGACTTTGACTACACCCAAAGCCTTGTTGCAGGTGCAAGGCAAACCATTGATCGTGCACCACATCGAAGCCTTGGCACGCGCGGGCGTGCAGGATTTGGTGATCAACGTGGCGTATTTAGGCGAGTTGATCAAAACCGCACTCGGTGATGGCGCGCAATTTGGTGTGCACATCGCCTACAGCGAGGAGGGCGCAGCGCCCTTAGAAACCGGCGGCGGTATGCGTCATGCGCTGCCTTTGTTAGGAGATGCACGCTTTATCGCGGTAAATAGCGACATTTTCGTTGACTTTGATTTCTCTCGGCTGTTGCAATTACCGACCGCGCTGAATGATGCATTGGCGCACTTGGTGCTGGTGCCCAATCCGAGCCACCATCCAGATGGTGATTTTGTCTTGATGGGAAACAAGCTCTATACCTGCGGCCCGGACAAGCTCACGTTTTCCGGCATCGGTGTGTACAGCCCGAAACTGCTGTCCGGCACACCCGCTGGCGCATTTAAATTGGCCTCACTGCTGCGCGAAGCGATGGCCTTTGGGCATGTCAGTGGCGAGCGCTTTGATGGCTTTTGGACTGATGTGGGCACGCCGGAGCGGCTGGCACAACTGAATTTCGGCATTTAGATTTATAAATTAATGCTCAATGCCGCAAAACGTTTGACATGAGCGGCACACAACGGCGCCACTAACCTTGACGGAGCCCTCATTTGTGCCCCGCCGTTGTGTGTCCGTTTGATGGAAGGGTTAGGTTTACTTGGAAATTGATTGCCAAGCTGTTAAATCACCGAGCGTCGCTTGAAGTGACCAACCTTGCTGAAGAACGGCGCATACAGCGGTTCCTTTACCGCAGCGCTCTTCGGCATAGTAACCGTCGCCTTTAGCTCCCCAAAGAACACCCGGCAAGAGACACCGACCGCTTTACTGGGGCAAGAAGCTTCTCTCTTGAAAACGTATGTCTTGAACTCAACCATTCGATCATTGGCGGCCCCTTTGTCTTTGTAAGAAGCCACTAGACATTCTTCCTCAGGCTCTATATTCGGCGCCATTGCTGCCTGTTGACCGAATTGGTTCAGATCGAAGAACGCCTGGCGGCCATATATTCTCTCGTGATCGCGTCCATGCAGATTGTTCATGTAAACCATTGGTTGTCCAAGATTGTTGAGGGGGAGCGGCAACGTGCGTTTGAGGAAACCTAACGGCATAAATGCGACCAGGTGATTTGAATTCGCATTGCAATGCGCGGGAGCAGATTTTCCTCCAAAAAATTCTGATTTGCATCTTGCATCCAACGCGGACATTAATTAAATAACTTAATTCAAGTTGCAGTTTTAGCGCTGAAAGCGCGTCCCATACCAGCCTGGGGCAACGCCCCAGGTCGTCGATGATAAAGGTTCAAGGGCTGAAGGCCCGCTTCATCGATTGGGTTGCACAAACATTGATGAATCGGGCTTTCAGCCCTCAAAACACTGTCCGGTTATTCCCTGGGGCGTTGCCCCAGGCTGGTATGAAGCGCGCCGTTGGCGCTTAAAGCATCTGTACTGTACCGAATTGTTAAATCGCCATCGACTAGGCGTCATCACCAAATGTGAGGACAATCAGCGATACGGCCCGCTCAAAAGTGGGTTTATGCCAGGGAGCTTGGAATTCGATAGTTTCGCCCGCTAAAGAAGCGCTGGCATTTGCGAGTGAATTTTCGCTACGCGACATGGTGTTTGGAAGCTATGTTGTTCGCTACTCGGTGCACCCAGATACTGTCCTGATTCTGCGCATCTGGCATCAGCTGGAGGAACGCGTGGGTAAAAGTGCCAGTGATGGATTTAACACCAATACCAACCCATACGCGCGCGAATAGCTATACTTGTATATCAACTTGCTTTCAGGAGCCGAGAATGCTTGCCATTAGACTGCCCATCGAGGTGGAGAATCGTTTGGATGCACTGGCACAAGCCACCGGGCGCACGAAAACATTTTACGTGCGCGAAGCCATCCTTGAGCACTTAGACGATCTCGAAGATTTGTATCTAGCCGAACAGCGCCTGATTGAAATTCGCGCAGGCCGCAGTAAAACCCACACTTTAGAAGAAGTGGAGCGCAGCCTTGGCTTGGCAGATTGAAATTGACGAGGCTGCCAAGCAGGATTTAGCAAAGCTAGATAAGCCGATTGCCCGACGCATCACCGCTTTTTTACGCGATCGCATAGCGGTATTGGAAGATCCTCGAAGCCCGGAATCTGCGCAATATTGTCCAGGCTCAACAACCCACAATCCACCACGATAACTAAGCCTGCAATCTCAAAGCGCTGCAACAACCGCTCGAGCTTAGGTCGCAGTGTCGTGGCCTCACTAATATTTCCCGTCACCACCGTGTACAACAGCGGAATGCACCCTCCGAGCTTTGCACCACGCCGAGAACAAATTGGCGTGCAATACCGCCGGTTGCTTTGTTCAAACCATATTGACGCAAATACTCAGGCGGCTCTTTTTCACCGTGAATACACAATCGTTGTTGGCTAATAAAAAATCAAAAATAGTGAGGTATCTACAATTCGCAAGCCTCAGCTAGAGTATGCGGCCTGCATTTGACAAATCTGCGTTCCATGTTTGCACGCTGGTCCTTGCATTTTGAAGCACCACGGTGATGAGCTTAGTCCTGTTGGTAATTATTCGAATTGGACTTCCTACAATAGTCGTTTCGGCCAAAATAGTATTGTTTTGGCTCCAACGAATAAGCCGGGTATTTCCAGCGGGATCTGCGTGTAAAGTGTACGCTGTAGTCCCCAACCAAGTAATGTCTTTTGGTGGTAGCGGAAACTGTCCCAGCAGGTTCAAGTTGATCCCGTCGTAGATCTGACCTGATCCTAAAAAGACAGCGCTGCCATTAGGATTAGGCCGAATAGGAAGTGTTGTTAGGACTTCGCCGTGATAAGGAGATTCCCCCGCGCTGGTGATTGTTCCAGTAGCGCCTATCTGCTCGAAGTGAAGATCGTTTGGGCTTGTACCGTCCCTAAAAAAGTACATTCGTCGGGTCACCGGATTCCATGAGTACTCGCGGCTGTATTCATTCCATTCGCGCCAATCACGCTCCACCCCTGACTTGTCAAAAATTCGATGGCTTGACCACGCTCCAGTGTCATCGCAAATCATTACAAAATTGTCCGCAACGCCTATCCCACAAGCTGAAATTGGCGAATAGGCTAAAAACTGCTCCGATGTCGCGAAAGATGGAATCAATGCCATCCGCCCATTTTCGTAGCTAAGAAACATATCGCCGGTACTGCGATCAACGCCAGAAAAAAGTGGGGTTTCTGGAAGTGCGACACTTGGCAGAAAATACTGCCCTCGCACGGACAAGCGATGCACGACTTTCTGAGCTTTACTAACTAGATATAAAACTCCATCCGCCGCGTACTCTGCGTAATCAGTTGTGAATGGAATTTGCATCGGGTCTGGCGGCAGAGCGCTCGGATATCCATCTATTTTCGCAGCCGCAAAACCTTCTACTTGCGGGCCAGTTCCAGAATCTCGAAACAAGTAAACGATCCCGCTGTAAACCGCAACAGCATGGGATTCAACGTTCAACGTTTGAACGCCGAGCTCACGAAAGTCATGCGTAAGTCGCGCGATTGAGTTTGTCCTCAATACATATCGCACCCCGTCCGCTTGAGTTGTGTCATTGACAGGTCCTCCGGTTCCTGAGCGATAGGTCAGATTGCTGCTGTCAAACGCAATGCCTGCTTCATCAACCACAAATTGGCCGTCGCGATCAGCGAAAACGCGGCTACTAGCGGGGAATGCTCCGTGGTAAGGGCTTGAAATCAGAGCGCCAAAAGTACCGTTAGGAAGAACTGGGATACGCAATATATCCGAAGGTGATAAGCCGACCTGCCAACCATAGATCACTTTTGTATCGTCAGATATCGAAATTTTTGCTGGAGTGTCATAGCCGCCAAAGCTTGTGTAAACGGCAACTTGCGTGTAGTCGCTAATCCGCAAACTCTGCATTTGGCGGTTTTTCACTGAAATTAGGTATTGTCCCGCGACTCCAATGTCAGTCGGATTTATCCACGCATTCGGGACGTTGCGCTCGTTACCCCCCGACAAATCAAATTGACTAACGCTGTTGTTTTGACTCACGAATACACCCGCGTCAGAAACGGCAAGCGCCTGTACCGCCCCTGCTAAAGTAATCGGGGTGAGCCATTGACCACTAGACAAGCTGAATCGCTCAATCCGTGAGGGCACCGCATAGGCCAAGTAAACAACGTTTTGGTGTTGAACCTTCTTTAACCATCGCGCAGCTGTGCTGACAACATTCAACTGAATCGATCTTTGCCCTTTATCTCGCAATGATGGATCTGTTTCAACTTTCTCGACCCGCCCAGCGGAAACGATAAGCGGCAATAGGAGCAAAAAACAAAGGGTTGCTAGGCTCAAGCGCATAATAAGATCCATGTGAAATTTCACAGATGATACCGTCTACGCTGTTTTTATGCAATGTTTTTGAGTATTTATTATAGATGTAATCTAATTAACACAAAAATGTTGTCCCGCCTTATGTGCTGTAGTAACTTGTCTAACTACTTTTTTCGAGAGAAAATCAACAACCTGCTAAACAACTGCACTGGAATACACTGTAGTCATCCCCGGGGGACTGAGTCCATGAGCATCACTAGCGTACGATTACAGCCAGAAATTGATCATGCTTTATCGGACACGGCGCAAAAGTTTCACCGGAGCAAAAGTTGGTTGATCAATCAGGCGTTGAAAGAATTTCTTGAGCGTGAAAAATTGCTGCAACGTCGCTAGGAAGAGACCGCAGAGGCGATGGGATCGGCCGCTGCTGGTCGCGTGATTTCGGGGGATGCTGTGCATAATGGCTGCAATCTTGGGGCAGCGCAGATGAGCTTATGGCGCTTGACACCAACCCATGACCGCGCGAATAGCTATACTTGTATATCAACTGCGTCCAGGACCCGAGAATGCTTGCCATTAGACTGCCCATCGAGGTGGAGAATCGTTTGGATGCACTGGCACAAGCCACCGGGCGCACGAAAACGTTTTACGTGCGCGAGGCCATCCTTGAGCACTTAGACGATCTCGAAGATTTGTATCTCGCCGAACAGCGCCTGATTGAAATTCGCGCAGGCCGCAGCAAAACCCACACTTTAGAAGAAGTGGAGCGCAGCCTTGGCTTGGCAGATTGAAATTGACGAGGCTGCCAAGCAGGATTTAGCAAAGCTGGATAAGCCGATTGCCCGACGTATCACCACTTTTTTACGCGATCGCATCGCGGTATTGGAAGATCCTCGAAGCCTGGGTGAGGCGCTAAAAGGCTCCAAGTTAGGTGCGTTCTGGAAGTACCGCGTCGGCGATTACAGAATCATCAGCCGTATTGATGATGGCGTTTTCCGGGTTTTGGTTGTGAAAATAGGCAATCGAAGTGAGGTTAATCGATGAGCGCCCGCGCATTCGCCCTGCTCGGCGACAAAGGCCCGTTCGCGCAAAGCATTGACGGCTTTCGTCCGCGTGTGGCGCAACAAGAATTGGCGCAGGCGATTGAGCACTGCATTGAAACGCGCGGCCAGCTGATTGCCGAGGCGGGCACGGGCACCGGCAAAACCTACGCCTATTTGGTGCCAGCATTGGTTTCGGGCAAGAAAACCATTATTTCCACTGGCACCAAGGCGCTGCAAGATCAGCTGTTTCATCGTGATTTGCCACAGGTGCGGCGCACGCTGGGCCTAAATGACGTCAAATTAGCGCTGTTAAAAGGCCGCGCCAACTACGTTTGCCTGCATCGGCTGGAACGTACGATTAAAGAAGGCGTGACGCAGCGCGAAATGTTGAGCGAGCTCAAGCGCGTGCGCGAATGGACGCCGAAGTCGAAATCCGGTGATCGTGCGGAAATACCGGGTTTGGCCGAGGATGCCGCGATTTGGCCGTTGGTAACCTCGAACGCGGAGAATTGTCTCGGAGTGGAATGCGCATTTTGGGAAGATTGTTACGTCGTCAAGGCGCGCCGACGTGCGCAGGCGGCGGATTTAGTAGTCGTGAATCACCATTTGCTGTTCTCCGATATGGCGGTGCGGCGCGAAGGCTTTGGCGAAGTGTTGCCGGGTGCGCAGGTGTATGTTTTGGATGAAGCGCACCAGATTGCGGACTCGGCGACGAGCTTTTTTTCCACCACAATCGGCTATCGCCAGATTTTGGAACTGTGCCGCGATGCCACCACCGAAGCGGCGCTCGCCACTGGGGCGATGGCGTTTGTGCGCGATCCGGCCCAGCTGTTAGAGCGCACGCTCAAAGACTTTCGTTTGAGTTTGAATCCGTATGCAGCGAAAGCGCCGCTGATGCCGGTGTTGGCGGAGCCCGAAGTGGCAGCAGCGTTAACGTTGATGCGCGAAGCCTTGAGTGAGCTGGCGGCGGTCCTAAGCACGCAAGCCGAGCGCAGTGATGGCTTAAAAAGCTGCGCTGCACGCTCGGAGGAATTATTGCAACGGCTGCAAACGATCATTGTCGATGCGCCTGACGAAGTACGCTGGTACGAGCTATTCGCCACCGGTTTTGCGCTCAACGCTACGCCGCTGGATGTCGCCGGGCCGCTCGGGGAATTTCGCGCCAAAACCGGGGCCGCGTGGATCTACACTTCGGCTACCTTAGCCGTGGGCAGCGATTTTCAGCATTTTCAGCACGAAACCGGCGCGTTTGACGCCGAAACACTGCGTCTGGACAGCCCGTTTGATTACGCCAAACAAGCGCTGCTGTACGTGCCTAGACTGGGCCTGGAACCGGCGCAAGAAGGCTACACACAAGCGGTTTTGACGGCGGTGATTCCGGTGCTGCAAGCCAGCGGCGGCCGCGCATTTATGCTGTTTACCAGCCACCGCGCGCTCAAAGAAGCGGCGGAATATTTGAGCTCTCGCATCGCCTTTCCTTTGTTCGTGCAGGGCAGCGCGCCGCGCGGTCAGTTGCTTGCTGGGTTTCAAAAATCCGGCAACGGCGTATTGCTGGGCGCGGCTAGCTTTTGGGAAGGTGTAGACGTGCCGGGCGAGGCGCTGAGCGTGGTGATTATCGACAAACTGCCGTTTCGCCAAATCGGCGACCCGGTACTGGAAGCAAAACTCGAAGATATCCGCGCACGTGGCGGCAATCCTTTTGCGCACTATCAATTGCCACAAGCCGTCTTGGCACTCAAACAAGGCGTCGGGCGCTTGATTCGCACGGTAACGGATCGCGGCCTGCTGATGCTGTGCGACCCACGTCTGCACACCAAAGCCTACGGCAAAACCTTCCTACAAAGCCTGCCAGCCATGCAGCGCACCGATCAAATCGCGCATGTGGAGGATTTTTTTCAGGTGTTTCCGGTCGCAAAGCCTTAGGTCAAGCCCTGGTAATCGCGCTAGCTGTCTTTTTAGCAACCCGCCGCGCCAAGTTATGACGCAGCCATAGTTCCAAGCACCAGCCCCTGCCTCTATACTCGGGGGCTTCACTTCGCTCTCGCTTGCCGCCAAATATGAGTATCCAAGATCAAATTGCCAGCTCACAGCTTTCCGGCGGCAACGCTGCATTCGTAGAAGAGCTTTATGAGGTGTTTTTGGCTGACCCGAATTCGGTGAATGCCAATTGGCGCAGTTATTTCAGTGCGCTTGGTGGATCGGCTGATGTGCCACACGCGCCGGTGTTGGCACGCATTGCCGCGATTGGCAAACTCAACGGCAGTTTTCAGGCGTCGGGTAAAACTCCAGCCGCTGGACCTAGCGGCATGAGCGAAGCGCAGGCGGCGAAGCAGGCTTCGGTGTTGCGGGCAATCAATAGCCATCGCACACGCGGCCATTTGCGCGCCAAAATTGATCCGCTCGGCATGATGGTGCAGCCAGAAGTGCAAGATTTGGC
>JANNYA010000144.1:0-5612 GCA_031409855.1 Rhodanobacteraceae bacterium
GGGCGTCCCTCACCCTGGGGGCGCGCAGGTTTTAAAATAAATAAAACCGGCTAATTTATTTTTTTTTCGGTTCGAATTGTGTTTGTCTACGGCAACTCCAAAAAGCTCTGTCCGCACGGCTCTTACATCAAGGGCGTTTACACCACCAAACTCTTTCAGCTTTGATTTCAGTAACCGCATCATCACGCCAAGGCAAAGCGCAGCATCGAATGGCAGTAGCCGATGCCATCACGCACAGTCAACAGTTTCAAACCAGCGTCTTTTGCCAAACGAATGTAGTCGCCACTTTCATAGACTTTGCTGTTGCCACTGGCGATTGCAGTGAAGTAGGGCGAGGTATTGATTAGGCAATACGCCGCGATTGGATAGCGCTGGCGATCCCAAAACGTGTCCAAAATTAGGATTTGTCCATTCGGCGCTAGCGCTGCGGCGGCACGCGCAAAAATACTGCTGATTGCGGCTTCGCTAAAGCAGCTCAAAAACTGGCTCATCCAAATTAGATCCATCTCAGCCGGAAAAGCAGCTGCAAGCGCCAACATGTCACGGGCATGAAACTGCGCTCGTTCGGCTAAACCGTGGCTGTCCAAATGCATCCGCGCGACCGCGAGTTGTTGTTCCAAATCAACAAGATGCATTTCCACATCGCCATTAAACTGCAGCGCCGCGACGCTGA
The DNA here is from genome assembly GCA_031409855.1 of Rhodanobacteraceae bacterium. GTDB lineage: Bacteria > Pseudomonadota > Gammaproteobacteria > Xanthomonadales > SZUA-5 > JANNYA01. Next base: position 674 of record JANNYA010000144.1, read on the forward strand.
ATTTTCCGGTATTCGCGCCAATGTCCATCAGCTTTTTTGGCGCTGTCGCAAAGACGTCCGGCAAGATGCTGGGGAAGGAGGTATCAGAGTAGTGGTGATCGAAAGCGAACCAACTACTGCGCGCCGGTTCCGGTAGCTCGGCCAAGCCTTGATACACCGTAGTCCATGCGCCCAAACTGGCCAAACCAAGTGGCGTTTCGCTATCGAGTGAACGCTCCAGCGCATGCAGGCCTTGGTAACAAACGTCGTGGACAAAATCCATATTGACCTGGGTGATCGCGTCGCTCAGCAGGCAATAGCCGCTTTTATCGAGCTGATATTGCCCCGCCACTAGGCGCACAACACCCGCCGATAGACAGCTTTCTAGCGCGATTTTTAGCGCGTATTCACGCCAGTTTCCGGTGCTGGCAAGCTCGGCGATACTGCGCCCGGCATCGCCGGCTTGTGCCAGTTCCGCCAACATGCCGCGCTTCCAGGCGTAGCGTACGCACTGAAAAACCACCGGGCCGAAAGCAATTTTTTGCGCTTCAAAACGCGCGGCAAAAGCGCTTTGCTTATCCGGGGAAAAATTCATATCGAGCATGTGGGTTCCGGATGGGTCGATGGTGGGCGAAAACAGGGCGTCAGCAGCCAAATGGTGAGTTCGCCGATCAGCATCGTCAGGCCAAAGGCGCGTAAGGCCGGTGTTTGTGACAGCGCCAATAAACCGAACGACAGTAACGTCGATACACCCGCCAGCGCAACCGCCAACCACGCGCTGCCATCGCCGGGGTGTTCGGTCAAAAAGATGCCGTAGTCGACACCCATGCCGAGTAACAAAATCAGCGCCAGCACCGAAAACAACTGGAGCGGAATGCCCAGCCAGCCAAATAACGCCAGCGTCAGCAAGCCACCGACAATCGTTGGCGTCACCGCGCGCCAGGCTTGATTACGAAAGCGCAGCCAGAGCAGCAAGCTGACCAGCGCCAAGCCTAAAAGTAGCAGTTGCCCCATCTGTAGCCGATAGCGCGCGAGCAACGCTGAGGTATCGGCAGTGCGATCAATCCAGCGCACGCCGACTTGCCCATGCGCGTAGCTGGCAACTTCGTTGAGTTCATTGCTCTCTAAGCCCCGAATCAACATCACCGCATAATATTGCCCGCCAATTTCGCCCAACCACTGTGCGCGTGCGAATTCAGCAGCGGGACTGGCAAGAAACTGGTCTGGAAGCAATGGCGACTGAGAAAATTCCGTGCGGCTAAGGGTTTCGCCAGTGCTGGCGTTGACCGCTGTTAGCGCGAATGCTTCGGCGTTTGCCACCAATTTCAGCGATTCGTTTTGTGCGGCGATCGAAGGCAACCAATCCGAGATCGCGTTTATGCCGACCAAGGTTTGCGCGCGCAGCAAGGGCGTGAGGCTGAGTTTGAACGCAGCATCACGTTGCAGCAGTAACTCCGGGCTAGCTGCGCTCAGCAAAAAATATTGACTCCCACTCGGTAAGTTCAATAGTTGCGCCACTTGTGCTTGCTCAGACGCCAAATTTTTGGGTGCGCTGTAAAGCTGGCGAATATCGTCTTGCGTTTGCAGCTTACTCAAGCCAAATCCGACGAAAATAATGCTGGCCAATAAACACAAAGCGCCGTATTTATTCGCGGTGATTCGCGGCCATCGCATCAGGCTTGCACACATTTTTTGCGCGAATCGGGTGGTCGGCAATGGGCCACGATCAAGCATTGGAAACCAACACACCACGGTTAAAAATGCCGCCACCAAACCCACGGCAGAAAATAGCGCCATCTGCCTTAAACCTGGAAAGGGCGCAATACCTAAGGCCAAATAAGCCACAACACTGGTCAATAGCGCCAAACTTAAGCCCGGCATCAGATGGCGCAATATTTTGAAGCGCGCCGATGCGTCATTGCCCTGGCGCGCGGCAAAGTAGTGAAAACCATAATCTTCGGCCACGCCAACCAAGCTGGCACCAAAAACCAGCGTCAGTAAATGCACACGATCAAAAAATAATGCGGTCACGCTGAGTGCTGTGGCGCAGCCAATAAGCAGTGAGACTCCGACCAGTAAAATTGGGCGCAAAGAGCGAAACGTGCACCAAACCAGCAGCAAAACCGCTGCAAGTGCGCCAAAACCGATCGTCGACATTTCCTGATTGCCCTGCGCAGCCGCGGCTTCCGCGTACAGCGCAACGCCAGCGCGTACAACTTCCGCGTTGGGCTGAGTTTGCAAAACGGCTTGTTCGGCGCGGTTTAGAGCCGCAGTGAGCGGCATCGCGCCACTCGCACTGAAAGCGGGCAGGCGACTTTCATAGCTGAGTAAGATCCATTCTTTGCCTGCGCCGCTAAGCCACAACCAGCCATCGCGCGGACGCGCTTTCGACTCCCCGCCACGCTCGCGCCACCATTCTGGCCATAAGCCTAGCGGGTCGCTGCGCCATTCGCCCATGCCCGCGCCGGGCAGTTGATAGAGCTGCATCAACGCGCGTGCTTCGAGCTCATCCGCAGGCGCGGTGCGTAGCCACGTTTTTTGCTCCACGCTCAATAGTCGATCACGCCAGGGGCGATAGAACTCGATGCTGCGCTCGAGATTTGTCGCCCCATTTGTGGCCCCCGTATCGGACAATTTCAACAGCGCCGGGGATTTAGCCAACTCAGCAACGAACAATGTCGCCGCCGCCTGCGTTTGCTGCCAATTTGGCGCACCGAGCAAGATCACCAGGCGCTGGTTATTGTGCTGCAACATTTGCCGCGTTGCGAGCAATAGCTCGGGGTGTTGCTCATCGGTGGGCAGCAATGCCAAGACATCGGTATCCAGGCGTGGTGCGCGCCAAAATTGTATTTGTTCAACTACAACAATGAGCACCACGCACAGCCATAGCCACGCGTACAACTTCGCGGGTTTTGATGCGCTTAAGCTTCGCTGCTCAGTCAAGCAGTTTGCGCTCCGCAACGCTCGCGGCGGGTGTTTGCGCCTGCGCTTTGAATAAAATTTCGGTGCGGTTGCCGTTCGCCTCCAGCAGCTCGACTTGACTTACATAACGTGCACCAGCCAGCGTTATTTGCGAAAACATCCGGCTTAGGCCGGGTTCGCGTGGGGTCAGCTGCAACCGCCATTCGTCGAGGTTGTTGGCGACATCAACGATAGTAAAGCGCTGTGCCAGGGCGTGGGTGTCGCCCGACAGCAGGGCGAATAGCAGCGTATTGGTCACAGCGATTGCCGGTTCCTTTGATGCATCGAGCGCATAACTGGCTTTGCCTTGTTGTGCGCGCAGAGATTTCGCGTTGAGCACCAAAGACGCCGCGAACGGTTTGCGAGTATTCCAAATCAAGCCGTGCCCGCGCCATTGCAGAAACTCACCACTGGAGCGCAAGGGGTTGCGAAACCCTGTCACGGTTTTGGTCTGCTCAAACCGTCCGCGCAGCAGGGGTGCGTCGATGAGTTGTGTTTGAATTTGGCGCAGGGCGGTGTCGGTGTTTGTTTCTGCGGCGAATGCGCTTCGGCTCAGGCAAAGTGCAATTCCCAATATGATCAGGAAAGACAGACTACCGAGGAAGGGTTTCGATCCCGCAGGGATCGCAGAAGGTAGCCGGTGTGTCGCAGGCGCAACGCGCCATAGACCACCGGAAACAATGCGATGATTATTTCGACCCCGGCAGGGGTCGCAGAGTGCATCTGCGACCCCTGCCGGGGTCGGAACACATTTAATACCTATTTTCCGGTGGTCTACGCTGCGCTTCGACACACCGGCTAACTTCTGTGATCCCTGCGGGATCATCGCTTCACCAGCGGAGTAATTCACGTCTGCACCCCCAACTTCTGCCAAAGCACTTCCGGGCAGACATATTGCATCTCTCGACTAGCAATTTCGATCGCCACTTGAAGCGTGTGGGCGCGCGTGAGTCGGCGGCCGGTTAATACGTCGGAAATCAGATAATCAATGCGCAAACGGTTTTCCCATTCGGTAATTTCGGCGCGAATCTTCAGGCGTTGGCCGTAGCTCAACATGCCGACATATTTGATCCGTAAATCTACAATCGGCCAGGCATAGCCGGAATCGCGCATTTGCGGATAGTCGTAATCAAATTTCGCCAGCAGCGCCGAACGCGCGATTTCCAGATATTTGACGTAGTTGCCGTGCCAGACGATATCCATCGGGTCTAAATCGTGAAACGCCGGGGTTAGCTCAATTTCATGGCTTAGCTGTGGCTTAACTGAGCTGGCCTGACTACTCATAAAGCCGCCACTGCTGCGCACGCAGGCCAGCGATCAAGGCGTGTAACTCCTGATCCAAGGCGCGATCTTCTTCGATTAACGGAATTTGCGCCTCAAGTTCTTGCTGCATTGCGCTTAAGGCTGGGGTCAAAGTTAAATTTAAATCTAAGCGCTGTCTTAACGCAATGCCTTGGCGTGCGGCAATCAGCAGGGCTGCCAGCACTTGTTCGCTCAACTCCAACACGCGCTGACAATCGCGCGCGGCAATGGTGCCCATGCTGACTTTGTCTTGGTTATGGCATTCGGTGGAGCGACTAAATACCGAGGCTGGCATGGTCAGTTTCAGCGCTTCAGCGGTCCAAGCGGAAACGCTGATTTGCAGCGCCTTCAGGCCATGATTGATCGCTGCACGCGGCCCCGTTGCACCAGATAAATTCGCCGGTAGGCCGTGATTAAATTTGGTGTCCACCAGCAGCGCCAGCTGGCGATCCAGCAAGTCCGCAACATTCGCCACCGCAATTTTTAGCGCGTCCATGGCAAAAGCGATATGGCCGCCATAGAAATGCCCGCCGTGCAGCACACGCTCGTTTTCGGCATCAATAATGGGGTTGTCATTCGCGCTGTTGAGTTCATTTTCAATCAGCGTGCGAAAAAAAGGCAGCGCATCGGCCAACACGCCGATCACGTGCGGCGCACAGCGCAGCGAATAGCGATCTTGCAGCCGTTGCTCATTGCG
>JANNYA010000145.1:0-49638 GCA_031409855.1 Rhodanobacteraceae bacterium
GTTTCGGACCCGAAAATACTCGTGTGCGATGAACCCACGGGTGATTTAGATCGTAAAACGGCGGATGAGATTTTGCGCCTGCTGCAAACACTGAATAAGGATTACGGCAAAACCATCATTATGGTGACGCACGATCCGAAAGCGGCGGAATACGCCAAGACCCAACTGCATTTGGATAAGGGCCGCCTAGTCGAGGGCGCACACGCATGAAACTCTTTGGCTTAGTTTGGGCGAATTTGTTTCGCAAGAAGACGCGCACATTGCTGACGCTGTTAAGTTTGATTAGTGCGTTTTTGTTGTTTGGGCTCTTGCAGGCGGTCAGCAATGCGTTTTCTGCTGGTGCCGATTTTGTTGGTGCTTCGCGTCTAATCACACAGGCTCGCGTCAGTTTTACCCAGTCTTTACCGATGCGCCAACTACGGCAAATTGAGGGCGTTCCGGGTGTTGCTGCGGTTAGTTTTCAGCAATGGTTTGGTGGGGTTTATCAAGATCCACGAAATTTTTTTCCGCAGTTTGCTGTTGACCCTGACCGTTTGTTTGCGGTTTACCCCGAATGGAAGTTGAGCGAAACAGAAAAACAACGCTTTCGCACAATTAAGGCCAGCGCCCTTGTTGGCAGCCAATTGGCGAAAAAATTTGGCTGGAAAGTGGGGGATCAAGTGCCTTTAGAGTCAACGATTTGGCCTACACAAGATGGCAATAAGACCTGGACTTTTGAAGTCGCTGGGATTTTTGGTGGGATCGACGCGGATTGGGAATCACGCGCCAATTTGATGTATCTAAATTTTGGCTACTTCGATGAAGAACGCCAGTTTGGACGCGGTGGAGCAGGCACTTTTTCGATACGCCTAAGCGATACCAATCAAGCATCAACCGTTGCGGCAGCGGTTGATGCCATGTTTGAAAATTCACCGGATGAAACAAAAACTCAAACTGAGAAAGATTTTAATATCGGTTTTTTCAAGCAAATTGGCGACATCGGGCTGCTGGTGAATTACGTACTTTTCGCCGTGTTTTTCACGATTTTGCTCGTTGTTGGCAACACAATGGCACAAAGCGTGCGCGAACGGATCCCGGAACTCGCGGTAATGAAGACGCTTGGATTTACTGACTTTACAGTGCTGATGATGGTGCTATCGGAAGCGTTTTTAATATGTGCTTTGGGGGCATTGATCGGCATGGGCTTAGCTGCCGTGTTGTTGGTAGCGGCGTCGAAAAATCTTCAATTGCCGCTGTCACAGGGCAATGCAAAGCTGTGGCTGCAGGCATTGGCAACCGCATTTGCACTCTCGGTCGCAGTGGGTGTACTGCCTGCGTGGCGCGCCCGTACTCTAAAAATTGTCGACGCTTTAGCGGGACGATAAAGGAAAATTTATGTTTAGCGCTCTCAATCAAATCGCAGCGATTACCATTGCCAACCTGCGCACCGTACCCAGCCGGCTCGGTATTAGTTTGGTCATTGTCATTGGTTTAGCCGGAGTTGTCGCCGTTCTTACGTCGCTGATGGCGATGAGCAACGGCCTATCGCTGACATTACTTGCCACCGGCAAACAAGACCGCGTGGTCATGTTGCGTGCTAGCTCACAAGCGGAATTAAACAGCGTTTTGGTGCGCGGTGATATTGATATCGCCAAGCAAGCACCCGGCATCGCGAAAGATGCAGCGGGCAACGCGATTGCCTCTGCCGAGCTGTTGCTAATTACCGAGCTGGTGCCTAAAGGCCAAACCAAGGGCGGCGTCAATGTCAGTTTACGGGGCGTCGAACAAAGTGCGTTTGCTCTGCGCCCGGAAGTACGCATAGTCGCTGGGCAGCGCTTCAAGCCTGGGCTGCGCGAGGTTATCGTCGGCAAGAAAGCGCAGTCGCAGTTTGCCGGTTTGGATATCGACACTATTGTGCGTTTTCGCGGTGCAGACTGGAAAATAGTGGGCGTTTTCGAGTCCGGCGATGCGCATGAAAGTGAGCTTTGGGTAGACGTTGAAACCGCGCAAACCAGCTTTGGCAGGCCAAATTCATACTCGGCGCTGGTCGCACAGCTGCAATCAGAATCGAGTTTCGATGCGATGAAAGCCGCACTGGCAGCAGACCCACGCATGAAAGTTGATTTGGAACGTGAGCGTTCCTATTATTCGGCGCAAACCGAACAATCTACACGCGGTATCAAATTCCTCACCGCGTTGGTTTCAATCATCATGGGTTTTGGCGCGCTATTTTCCGCGCTCAACACTATGTATTCCGCAGTCAGCACCCGCACTAAAGAGATTGCCACGTTGCGCGCGATTGGCTTTGGCGGCATTCCCGTGATGGTGTCGGTACTTGCGGAAAGTATGCTACTGGCACTCTTGGGTGGCTTGCTGGGTGCGGTGATTGCCTACTTTATGTTTAATGGCTACACCATTAGCACCTTGGGTGCTGGCTTTACGCAAGTCGCTTTTAGCTTTGCCGTCAGCCCAAAATTGGTGGCGATTGGTTTAATTTTATCGCTGTGTATTGGCTTTTTTGGCGGCCTATTACCAGCGTTCAGTGCGGCGCGCACCAATATTCCGATGGCATTGCGGGCGGGTTAACTAACGAATCTGATGGCAGAATGCGCTGAATTTTGATAGCATTTTCTAAAAGCCAAGGAGAACGCTATGCACGCCATGACCATCAGAAAAATAGACGATGAAATGAAGCAGCATCTAGCCGCGCGCGCCGCTAGCAATCGGCGCTCGATGGAAGCCGAGGCCCGCAGTATTTTGCGGGCAGCTTTGGTGGCACCTGCGAAGCGGGAGTCATTAGCGGATATTGCGCGGCGCATTTTTGGGCCGGAGAATGGCTTTGATGATTTTCCCGAAATACCCCGTTCCGAAGCGCGGCCTGCGGAATTCGAGCTGTGATCGTACTAGACACGAACGTGATTTCAGAATTAGCAAAGCCAGTACCAGATTCACGGGTCGTTCGATGGGCGAATGCGCAGTATCCAGATCAAGTTGTGACGACAACTGTAGTGCTTGCCGAACTAGAGTTTGGTTTAGCGTTGATGCCCGAGGGTGAAAGGCGCCGGTTACTTACCGAAAAAATTGCACTTCTAATCAACGATACCTTTAGTGACCGAATTTATACTTTCGACCGATTAGCGGTGCCATATTTTGCGAAAATGGGTGCATTGCGGAAAAGTAAAGGCCGGTCTGTAGAGGCAGCCGACTTAATGATCGCCGCGATCGCCGCGAGCCGGGGGTTCTCGGTGTGTACCCGCAATATTGCGGATTTTGAGTACTGTGGCGTGGCGCTGCTAAATCCCTGGGCCGCATGAGATCCTGACAATTGCTTGATTTCGCTTGAAGGGCGGGGCGGATGCCAATTTTGATAATCTAATTCTTGAAATTGCGCTTGGAAAGCGTGCGCGGCTCGGACATACTTCGCGACCCTTTAAGTAGGCTCTCCGTATGTCAGAATTCATGGCCTTTCTTGCAAAAAATCCTTTATTGACGGCGGCGCTGTTAGGCACTGCGGTCGCTTGGCTTATTTGGGAATTGAAACAGCTGCGTCGCGGCTTTATCGCGCTGAGCCCAAATCAATTGGTGGAATGGATCAATCGCAAAGATGCTCGCGTTTTTGATTTGACTGACAACAATGATTTCTTAAAAATGCACATTGGCGGTGCCGTCAACATTCCGCTTGCCGATTTTTCAGTGGCGCACAAAGCCATCCACAGCGCGCAAGTCAAACCGGTAGTGGTGTATGACCGCAGCGGCGTAAAAGCAGACGGCGCGGCGGCGAAACTGGTTGCGGCTGGATTTAAGCAGGTTGGCTTGCTCAGCGGCGGCCTTGATGCTTGGCTTCGGGAATCTTTACCCACCGTCAAGGGAAAATAGTCGCTATTATTTAGCGCTGGACGCTGATCGCGTAAAAATGGTTCGCGGCAGCCACTTAAACCTTTATTTCTAGAGAGGCCCATCATGATTATTTTTCGAAAGCTCAGCTATGCCTTGACGGTTGGGCTGGCACTGACCGCGCTTGATCCTGCACTTAGCGCGTTTGCCAAGGCTAAAGAGCCAGCGCGAGAAGTCATTGAGGTGACGCTTTCCGGGCGTAAAAACCCCAAGCCCAGTGGGATGAGTCAGAGTGTTTCCAAACTGGTGCAAAAGGCGCAGAAGTTAGCGGGAGAAGACAAGTTTGCTGAAGCGCTGGTGTTGTTGGATCAAGCGCTGGTTAAAGCAAAAACACCCTACGAAATTGCAAAGACGAATCAAATTAAAGCGTCTGATTTGTACAACACCGAAGACTATGAAGCGGCAATTATAGCCGGACGTGCCGCGATCACCGCCAATGGCTTGGACAATGTCGAGCATTTGCAAAGCAAGTTGTTTGTCGCCCAGCTGCTAACGCAGAGCGAGAAATATGAGGAAGCAATAAAGGCGTTTGACGATTACGCTGCCGATGCCCCGAAACTCAAAGGTTCTGACTACATCTTGCAAGCGGGTAATTATTACTATTTAGATAAATACAAAGATGCTATTCGATATGCGGACAAAGCGTTCGCGAGCGGTGATGAACCAGGGAAGTCATGGTATCAAATTCGGCTAAATAGCCTGTATCAAGGCGAAGACTATGACGGTGCCGCCGCCTATGCGATTGAGCTGATGGCGAAGGAGCCGGAAAACCCTCAATGGCTTTCAATTGCAGTCTCGTCGTATTTAAGTCTGGATAAGAATACGGAAGCGTTGGCGCTGTTAAATGCGGCCAAGGGTAGAAATCAGCTTGATTCCGAAGAATTATGGACTCAGCTGTATCAGCTCTATAGCAACACGGACCAATTCAGTGAAGCGGGTGCCGCAATTGAAGAAGGGATCGCTAAGGGATTTCTCAAAAGCGACGCTAAGCGCATTTCTTCGCTGGGTCAAAATTACTACATGGGCGCGCAAGCGGTAGAAGGCAAGCCGGAGGCAAAGCCTATGCTGGACAAAGCCATTGAGGCATTTAAGCGCGCTATTCCGCTCGACCCTAAAAGTGGCGAAGCTGAAGTTTGGCTCGGGCAAATTTTGCTGCTGGACCGAGAGGAGCCTAAGGCAGGCCGGGATTATTTGGCGTCGGCGGTTACAAAGACTTTAGACAAGCCTGGCAACGCCTATTATTTGCTCGGCGTCGCGGAGGATCAGGTCGGCAATCGCGTTGCCGCAAAAGCGGCGCTGATTAAGGCGCAGAGCTATCCGGAGTCAAAAGGAAACGCAACAAGTTACCTAAAGAATTTCAACTAACTCAGCAGAAATATCGTTTTGGCTCGTTTGCTGAGGCAAACAACATACTTGTTGTTTCGTTTGCCAAGGGAAACAACATTCTTATTGTTTCGTTTGCTGAGGCAAACAACATACTTGTTGTTTCGTTTGCCAAGGCAAACAAATATTGCGCCTGCCGCCTTGTGCGGTATACGTGAATTAGTGTAGTTTTCGTTCCATTCAAGTCTGTCGAAAATCAATCGTTGCATGCACCACAGCGACTAGGCTCTTCCACAGCCATTTAACTAACCTAAGTCAATAACCTTGACCTAAAAACCAAGAACTAAAAGCGAGAGACGATGGCCTCACGATTGGAAAAACAAAGCGGCTTGAATGTGCGTCGGATTACGGCGATCACCTTGACTACCATCGCGCACGTTGTAATTTTCGGTACGCTCATGTTGCCGGTAAAGGCACCTGAGAAAATTACGGTGGCGCAGGAGGAAGAAGTGTCAATCATTGACCTTCAACCGCCGCCGCCACCGCCACCGCCACCGCCGCCGCCACCGCCACCACCGCCACCGCCACCACCGGTGAACACGCCGCCGCCGCCACCACAGCCGCTCCTAGATTTGCCACCGCCGCCGCCGGAAGCGCCGCCGGAAGCAACGACAGAGGAAGCGACGGAAGAGCGCGGTGTAATTGCGCCGCCAGCGCCGCCGGTAGAGCCTGCACCACCTCAAATTTCTGAGGCGGGTCAGGATATTGGCTACAATCGTCAAATTCCTATGCGCTATCCGCCAGTGATGATGCGTCGCGGTGTTGAAGGTAAGGTCATGTTGCGCGTACTTGTTGGCGAAGATGGATCACCCGTTACCATTGAAATTGAAGATGGTTCCGGTCACCGCGAGTTCGATCAGGAAGCAAAACGCGTAGTGGCAAAATACAAATTTTCGCCAAAGAAAATAAACGGTGCCGCCCAACAGGGCTGGGTTCGCGTTCCCGTCGTATTTAGAATGGAGGGCTAATCCATGGCTCAAGATGCAAACAATTCAACTGCCCCAGTAAGTGAAGCACCCGCTGTTGAAGCAGCCAGTGTCGCCCCAGTTGCGGCAGAATCCATGCCAGCTACTACAGCGGTTGATAGCGCTGCTGTTCCTACTATTGCAGTCGACAGCGGCGAGTTGACAGTCAATATTCCACAGCTTGCGGTGCCTGGAATGAATGATGCGCCAGCAGTCAGCGCGCAGTCGTTATTGCAAAACAACGAAGCGCTGGCACTGACGAATATGGGTTTTGACCACCTTATTCAGAGTGCTGACCCGGTAGGGTTGACGGTGCTTTTTGTTATGTCCGTGATGTCGGTGGGCACTTGGTACTACATCTTCTATAACGTGTTCCGAGCATTTGTGGTGAACGCACGTACCTTGGGTGTGATGACAAAATTTTGGGATGCAACAACGCCCGCAGAAGCCTCTGAAGCCATGCAAGCAGAGCCCGACTATGAGCCATTTTCCAAGATTGCACTTGCAGCAGCGAATGCTGCCGCACACCACGCGGACGCTCAAGGCGGGCGTATGGCAGAGGCACTTTCGCGGCAGGAATTTATTGACCGAGCAATCAAGCAATCGGCTGTGCGCGAATCCGCAAAGTTCGACAGCGGCTTAACTTTGCTGGCCACCGTGGGATCAACAGCACCCTTTGTGGGCCTATTTGGCACGGTGTGGGGTATTTATCACGCACTCGTCGGGATTGGTCAGTCAAAGCGCGTTTCGATGGACGTCGTCGCTGGCCCGGTGGGTGAGGCGCTAATCATGACCTGCATCGGCCTTGGCGTGGCAATTCCATCGGTATTGGCATATAACTATTTTGTGCGCGGCAACAACCGCATGAAAGACAAAATCGAAACCTTTTCAAAAGATTTGTTTGACTTTTTTGCGACCGGCGAGCGGGTTCGATTGGTTAAATATGGTGCTCGTCAGTCCGAACCGCGTGTAGTTTAGGAGCAATTTATGTCTATGAGTTCAAGCAGTGATACCGGTCACGGTGCGCCCAAAGCAGACATCAACACCACACCACTGGTGGACGTGATGTTGGTATTGCTGATTATTTTTATGATTACGGCACCTTTGATGGCGGATAAAGTACCCGTCGCCCTGCCTACGGCAACGTCTGAGCCGCCTGAGAAGGTTGAAGATACCAGCCCTAAAATAACGTTGTCGATCGTACGTAAAAGTGGTGCGACCAACTATTATTGGGGCGAGCAACTCGTGACGCCTGAAACGCTGGCGGCACGCATGAGGGCCGAAGCTCAAAACAGCAATAACCGAATCCGTATGAAAATTCGTGCAGACAAAACCTGCCGCTATGAAGATATTAGTGCGGTACTGAAACTCGCAAAGAACAGCGGTATTCAGTTTGTTTCATTTGTTTCTTCCCCAGAAAAGGGCGGTTAGGTTATGCGAAAAAATAATTTAAGGAACTACTAATGTCATTTACCAATAGTTCGAGCGCTGGCGCGCCCATGTGCGACATTAACACCACACCTTTGGTCGATGTGATGTTGGTCTTGCTCATCATCTTTATGATCACGGCGCCGATGATGACGCATAAAACCGATGCAAAAGTGCCAATGCGCTCGATTAACCAAATCACGCCGCCGACGCCACCAACCATTTTGACCGTGGATGTCCAAGTCAGCGCCGCTAAAAAACCGTCGTTAGCTCTCGAAGGCGTGCCCATAGGCGCGGAAGATTTGCTCGCACGGCTGAAAGTTGAGGCTGGCAAGGGCAAGGAAGCGATGGCGGAAATAAACATTCGCACCGATCCTAACGCGAGTTACGAACATATGGCGCAGGCGATGGCGCTGATCAATTCTTCCGGAATTCAAAAAATTCGATTTGATGAGTTGAACCCACCCGGATTGGTTCCTGCTGCCGGGGCAGCGGTTGCGCCACAATAACGTTTAGACAGCATGATTAGTTCGCCGCTTAATTTGTAGTTGAGCGGTTTTTTTGCCTAAAATTCAGTTAGTCCTTGCCGTACCAACCGCTAAGCCGTTAACCTTAAGCTCCGGCGGGTGTAGTTCAATGGTAGAACTGTAGCTTCCCAAGCTACTAGCATGGGTTCGATTCCCATTACCCGCTCCACTTTGCTGCCCGCCTTAAGGCGATTGAGCCCAACGATGCGAATTGTCATCTTGTCGAGAAACAGGCGGCTTTATTCTACGTCGCGCTTAATAGAAGCCGCGAAGGCACGCGGCGTGAAAGTCAGTGTTATTGACCCACTCCGCTGCTACATGCGGATTAGCGTTAGTGGCGCACAAATCCACTATCGCGGACGCAGGCTAAAAGATGTTGCTGCTATCATTCCTCGGGTCGGGGCGTCGGTTACATTTTATGCCACGGCGGTTGTACGTCAGTTTGAAATGATGGGTGTCTATACGCCCAATTCTGCCGATGCAATTCAACGTGCGCGCGATAAATTACGTGCATCGCAGCTTTTGTCACAGGCAGGCGTGGATATGCCGCTGACTGTGTTTGGGGATAGCCCGGATGACACCAAGGATTTATTGACGATGTTGGGGAAAACGCCACACGTCATCAAACTTGTTGAGGGTACGCAGGGCCAAGGGGTTGTGCTCGCCGAAACACGCTCGGCCGCAGAAAGCTTGATTGAAGCCTTTCGCGGTTTAGAGGCGAACTTTTTGGTGCAGGAGTTTATTAAAGAAGCCAAAGGCGCTGATATTCGGGCATTTGTGGTTGGCGGCAAGGTTATTGCGGCGATGCGACGCCAAGGGAGGCCCGGTGAATTTCGCAGCAATTTGCATCGCGGCGGCTTTGCGGTTCCAGTCAAAATAAGCAAACTCGAACGTGAAACCGCGATTCGTGCTGCAGAAGTCATGGGTTTGGGCATTGCAGGGGTTGATTTGATTCAATCGGAGCGTGGCCCATTGGTTTTAGAGGTCAATTCCTCGCCCGGGCTAGAGGGTATTGAGGGCGCGACCAAAGTTGATGTCGCCGGTGCAATTATTGAACACGTGGTTCGCAAAGTTGGAAAGCGCGGTGGGCTTGCGATTCGTCAGCGCGTAAAAAATTCAGGTGCTAGGGAATTAAATTGAAGTCGAGTATAAAAGAAAATTTCACGTGCAAACTTGGCGCTGTGCTAGCACGTGTGACTGTGTTTTTTGTTTTGACTGGCTTAGTGCCCAGCGCAAACGCGGCGTTGATGTCGCATTTTAAGGGTCGCTACGGTGCCATCGAGCTGTTTGATTCTGGCAAGAAGCTTTCCTTTCGCGTGAACGCGCCGGAACTCTCACAGATTCGGAACTTCTGCCAATTTAATGATCTTTCCACCGCCATCGCAGTGATAGAAATTGGGCTACTGCCAAATTTTGATGCGTCCGTTGCGCAGTACTTACCGCCGAGGCCAGGGCGAGAAATTCAGCCGTTTACCTTGAAACAGGCGCTACGTGCTGGAACGCCGGAAGTGTTTTCTGCTTTGCGGGATAAAATTTCGGCGGCCCAATTAGCCACGCTAAATGCCAAGTCGGCATTGCCGACCAAACTGCCAAGCACGAGCGCCTTTGCGTTGTTGGACTGGTTTAAAGCACTAAACATGAATGCCTTAGCGCTTAAACCTGCGACTAGTGACGCACTTCGCTCTTTGCTGACGATCAAAAGCCGTGCATCGCAAAAGTTACTTGCTTTTTCTAGCCGTTGTACCGAAAGCTCTGGCGCGGTGGGTGCAAGCGTGGGTATGCTGATTCGCGCGCCTGCAGAACCCGTTTATTTTGCGATTAGCGTTGATGGCAAAAGCCGAGCCGATCTATTTTATGTTGCCCCCAAAATTCGTGATGCCGCACTCAATGAATTTGGCTATTGGCCGGTTGAAATCAAGGCCGAGGAAACCCGCGATGTCGCGGAACCGCCAACAGAGCTAGGAAAACCGATAAATTGAAAATGCCGTCGTGGACGCAGCGAATCAAAGCTGCAGCGACATAACCACGGCATCTTCGCGTGTCTGACGCCCAGGGTAGTAGGCTTTGCGCGCGCCAATTTCAAAAAATCCAAGGCTGCTGTATAAACTACGTGCGACTGTGTTTGACGATCGGACCTCAAGAAAAACTCGCTCCACCCGATGCCAGCGTGCCTGGTCAATCAGTCGCCGCACTAATTTTTTGCCCAAACCCAGTCCGCGCTGGGTTGAGCTGATGACAACATTTAAAATGTGTGCTTCGCCTGCGGCTATCGACAAAACGCCATAGCCCAACAAGGCACCGCCATATTCGATGGCAAGGCCAGTGTAGTTCGAGGCAAAACAATCGCGAAAAATCGCTTCGGACCATGGAAAATCATAAGCCGCATTTTCTAAGGGCAGGATGTGTGGCAAGTCGGATAATTGCAGCACACGCACGCGCGCGACTGCAGCAATCGTATCCATTCGTTACAACGGCTTTTGTTGTTTACGCCAAAGTCGAATGGCAAGCCAAGCTTGGCGTTTAGCGCGCCAGGCGCTTCGAAGCAGCGCCATGCTGCCAAGTTTGAGTGCGGCCTTGGGTGGCAGCTCAAAATGCAGCGCGGTATCACTCAATACCGCATTTTCGACCACTGGTATTGCGATTCCTTGCGCCAATAAAAGGCAAAAATGGCGATACATACGGCTTTCCAAAAACCGCTCCACTTCCGCACTCGGCAGCACTAACTCAGAGCGAACGGATGGCGCGCGATTCACTATTGCTAACTTGACTGCGGTGCGCGGCGCAGTTGGCGCTGCAGCTTCGATGCTCGGGATTTGTCGCCGCAAATCCTCGAAGTTAACCGCATCCGTAACTTTTTGCCCTTTCGGTTCGGCCCGCACCGCCGTGCGAACCTCATTCGCAAAAGTCGGTTCAAGCTTCGCTTTCACCCGACGCACTCGGCTGTAGGCAACTACGCCCAGCGCATCAAGCATCGCAATTTTCCGCGCAGTTTGCATCTAGCGCTTAGCTGAGATAAGCAAATCTCGAGCAACACTTTCGGCGATCTCGTCCACCGCGCGGCCGAGTAGCTCGATGCATTCGGAGATGCCACTCCCTGTTGCAGCAGACTTGCGTTCGTAAATCTGTTCGAGTAAAGGCCGCCTACCATGCGGGGATTCAACACGAATACGTAGTTTGATGACGACTTCCCAGCTGCCGGAAAGGCGCTTGACTCGCTCCAAGCGTTCAATGAACCCAGTCAGCTTATAGGGTTCTGCACGTACGCTCGCTCGCGCAGTTACCGAGGGTGCCACCTTCATTGCTGTCAACACATCAATAAAGCGTCGCTGTAAAATGGCACCCGGCGGATCTGTCCAAAGCTGATAGTGATATTGCAAAATTCTCTGTGGCTCCGCCTCTGCGCTGTAGGCGATAGGGCGCTCGCCAAACACGCCGTCGGCACGAAAACCGTCGACTTGCAGTACGCCGCCAATCGCTGGGCGTGCCAGGGGCAAGGGTGCGGTGATGTCTTTAGGCCGGTAGTAGCGGTAATCAGGTAGTGGCACCGTGCCGCAACCGTTGATTGTCAGCAGCGCAAAAACCATTGCCAAACACAGGCACTGCCTGCTTTTGATGGTGTAGATCTCAGTTTTTGCCTTTAACATCATCATCCTGATTGGGATTAAACAGTAGCCGATTCGGTTGTTTACGCAATTCACGGCCAAATTCATCAAAATGTCGACTTGCGGATTCCAAATTATAGGTAATGGCATCGACCCGCTGCGCCAGTGTCGCCAGGGTGACTCTTAAGTCGTCCATGGATGCTTGTAAATCTGGGCCAGCGGTCGCGACGGTCGTGTCGATTTTTTTCAATACACCAGATAGCTGCTTTTTTGTCTCGATTAATTCGGCCGTCAATACCCGCACATTGACCGCCGCATCTGAACTTTGTGCCAACAGCGCTTCAATATTTGCACGGTTTTTTGGGCCAAGCACGTCATTTAGGGAATCTGCACCCACGTTAAGCTGCTTGAGCAAGCGTAAAGTGTCATCAACAATCGTCGGGGCGCCGCTCTCGAATTTCTTCGATATAACATCTACGCTACCGCCAATTTTTTCTAATAGCGGCGAGATTTTTGTTTGCGTGAGTGTCGTAATTTCGCCCGCCAGTGCGCTTACCGCAGCAAATACATCGCCGCCTTCGCGGCTGCGAAGTTCAGCGCCCACAGCAAGCATCGTTGGCAATTGCCCTTCGGTGACGCCGACAAAAACGTCCGACAATAGACCGCTAGACAGTAATGCCGCGACTGAATCAGCGGGAATTTTCCAGCCTTGATTCACGCTTAAGTCGACCCGAAACGAGGTTTTGCCGCCGATTTGTTCGGGTGTAACTGCGTCAACTTGGCCAATGCGATAGCCCTGGTAGAAAACCGCACTGCCAAAACCTAAACCCGCAACATTTTGATAGCGAACGACATAGCGATCCCGCGCGCCGCTACTGCCGCCACTAATGCCAAAAAGTGCGCCAAGTAGCAGCACAAGTGCAATCAACACCGCGATGCCGACATAAAAATAATTGACCGTATCGCGCTTCATCGTCGGTGCTTAAAATAAATTAGGTTTTTGCAACAACACCCATGCAAGCCCAGCGAGGGCTCCAAGCGCAGCAACCAGCATCAGAAAATTTGCGATTCGGCGCGTGTTAAGTGGCACGTCAACGGGCGCGGCGGGTGGCGCTAAGGTCGGCGCGCTTGGTGGTGGCACAATTTTAAAACCAACTTGGGTATGCACCGGCCCCGCGTTCGGGATCGGCGCTGGCCCTGGGCTCAAAACGGATAGCGCGGGCGCGGTAATCAGCTCAATCGGGCTGACTCCAACTGTTTCCAGCAAGAAGCGATTTTGATCGAACGCGATTTGGTCGCCCGGCTTTAGCACGGCATCGCGGACGGCAATGCCGTTGACGTAAGTGCCGTTCGCGGAACCCAAATCGCGCAAATAAATGCCACTGCCGGTACTTTCTATACAGGCGTGTTGACGTGACATTTCCGGTTCATCAAGCACTAAGTCACACTCGCTGCCACGGCCAATGGTAGTGCGCACTTTCAGGCCAATCACTTTGCCAAAATACTGCCCTGAAACAGCGCGCAGCATGGCGCGCGCCGCTAAATTTTTGATGCCCGGCCCAACGCCGTCATTTACGCTAGGCGGTGGTGCCTCGCGATTATCTGAGTCTGCTTTGATCAGCATCTTTACTGGCCCTAAGAGCACCATGTCGCCCAAGCGCGCAAGCGCCTTTGCTTTGACCGGCCGACCATTAATATGTACGTCGGATTTGTTTTGAACTAATAGCTCAATCCCACGCACCGGGTCGGCATCAATCATTAAGTGGCTGTCGCCGATTGACGGATGATTTAACCGAACGCGATGCGCATCACCACTGCCGATGCTTAACCTGCCTTCGGCCCAAAAGGTGTCGGGGTGTTCGCCATTTGGAAAGTGAAGTCGCATGTGGCTTTTTACCTTGCTTTTGGCATTTTTACCACTGGGTGGACAAATCAAACAGCAATCGTTTTGAAGATTCGGTGAGCCCATCGCGGCGTTCATCGAATGCAGCGACACGAACCCGCGTGTTTTCATTAAAGCCGTATCCGATCCAGGGCATCGTCCCACGCGAAAAACTTTGGAACCACCAATCGTCGTCTGCGGCAATACTTAACACCGAATCACGCGCATTGCGTTGGTAAGCCAGGCCAAGCTCAAATCCGCCTTCACGCATATTTCCCCACGCAACGCTTGCGCGCCCGGCTTTGTTCAGCGTGTTCGCGCCTCGATTATCAACGCCATCTAACACCACAGTTAGCGGCTTGTCGGCGATGGTCATGCGCCCAATGAGTTGCAAGTCCAATAATTCATAGTCCGATAAATAATTCGGGCCTAAACGCCTATTGGTGCGCGCAATGCCGTTAGCGGGTAAGCCTTCCAGCTTGGAGAAGCGCAAATAAGACAACACCGCTGATGCTGAAATCGGCTGGCCCTGTTGCCAGTGCCAGGCGGTCTGCACGGCGGCTAATCTGGGCTTTTCGT
Source organism: Rhodanobacteraceae bacterium (assembly GCA_031409855.1). Taxonomy (GTDB): domain Bacteria; phylum Pseudomonadota; class Gammaproteobacteria; order Xanthomonadales; family SZUA-5; genus JANNYA01. The sequence continues at coordinate 14,240 of JANNYA010000145.1, forward strand.
CGTCAAAAACAAAGTCCGGCGCAAAATAACCCGCACCGTAGGCAAAGCCAGTGCCCGCATCATTTAGCCCGGCACCGGAAACGCTGAGCCCGATCGGTCGCAAATCAGCGTCCCAAATCAGCGGAGTCAACGCAAACGGCAACGGCGCTTTGCCAAACTGGAAACTTAAACGCTCACCCTGCCAACGCGCATAAAGCTGATCCAGACTGGCTCGGTCGGAGCGCTCGTTATCCCGGTTGCGGCGATTATCACGGGCATCGTCCGTACCGGCGTTGATGCCAATCGCGCCGCCGAACTCCCAGCCTTCAACGCCTAAATACAGCGCACCCAAGTGCACGCGCGCCTGCAGACGTTCAAATTCGACCGGTATATGGCGCGTGTCCTGGTAACGCAAACGCGCGTCGCCAAAGCTTACAAAACCCAAGTCACCGTCTTGCGCCCATAGCGGCGTGAACGATGCCAGCAGCAGTGCCGATGTAGCCAGTCGGGTTAAAAACATAGTAACTCCAATTAAGAACGAAGCTGATTGAGCGCGTCGAGTAATGCCTCAGCGCTAACAAAACGTGCTGAGGGCGGCTTTTCCAAGCACTTGAGGATAATCGCTTCGAGTGGCTTTGGAATCTCGGCCCACAAACTTGAGGGGGCAATCGGCAGCGTCTGAGAATGTGCGATATAAAGCTCCATCGTTGAGGTCGCATTAAACGGCAGGCTGCCGCAAAACATCTCGCACAGCATCACGCCCATGGAATAAACATCGGAGCGCGCGTCCACTTCTTCGCCGGCCAAGGCCTCGGGCGGTGAGTAATTCGGCGTACCAATAAACATACCGGGCTGCGTTTGCCCCGGCGCGGTACGGCGGATTGGGCGCGCAATGCCAAAATCCATCAGCTTCGCGTTTCCTGAGGCTTCTAAGATGACGTTTTCGGGCTTGATATCCCGATGCAAGACGCCGACCGCATGCGCCGCGTGCAGCGCACCGGCAATTTGCTTGGCGATCCGCAGGCCTGCACTGAACGGCAGTTTGCCTGATTGCTCAATCAAATAGCGCAGCGTCATCCCGCGCACGTACTCCATCGAGATAAACGGTTGGCCATTGACGTCACCGAAATCATGCGTACGCAGCACGCTCGGATGGGTGATCTTGCGTGCCAAACGCAGCTCGCTTTTTAGTCGCTCCAGGTGCTCGCCATCCATCAAGGCCGCGCCGCGCAGCATTTTCAACGCCACGACGTCATCGAGATCTAGATCATGCGCCTTATAGACCACGCCCATGCCGCCCGCACCCAGCACTGATTGAATTTCATAGCGCCCGCCCAAGCGCATGCCAGGTGCCAAGCGATGTGCGTTACTTTCATTGACGCTGCCGGTTGCAACCCGCGTTTCGTTGCCGCTTAGCATCGTCGAATTAGGATCACGTTCAGGTGTGGGCAACTTCGGTAGATTCGACAAATCGGCGGGTGTCAGCGCGTAAAAACGTTTCCCACTTGCCGCACCGGTGGCCACTGCGGACTCAGCGATGCCCGGATCACGCTCCAAAACAGCATTTAAGCCTTTCGCAAAACCCGGGCCCAGGATAATTTGCCCCGGGCCAGCTTCGCCGAGCAAACGCGCAAGCTGGGCGGTGCCTAGGCCGATTGTGGCGCTGAGCGGCTCAAAGTTGGGCAAGGAGCCATGCACAAACTCGCCATCGTGAATCGCCGCAGCCGGTGCAGCGCCGGGGCCTAAACTGGCGGCTCTGGGCAACAGTGCCGCCAGTGCATGCATCGCGCGCAGTTGCCGCAAATCGCCACCAAAACCGATCAATACACGGCTGCCGTGATGCTCGAATATGCGTCCTTCATACGTATTGGCGATCGCGACAGCATCGCCGTGTAGGGTGGCAAGCTGGGTCATCGCTATCGCTTCCTGCCCCACCGGCACATTTTGCGAAAAGCGCCGGAAGTCCAAACCCAGTAGCGTCATGGCGTAACGTTGTGCTGGCACATGCGGTGCGCTGCGCACGGTAGTTTCCGAACCCGGTTCGGGTAAGAATTTACTCAAGCTGCTGACGTAGCCTTCCATGTCGCCTTTTTCGCGCAAACTGGAGAGTAGCGAATCAAACGCATGTCCCAACTTACCTATTTCATCGGTGCCTTTCACATCGACCTGCTGGCTGTAGTCGCCTGCAGCGGCCTTATCGGCGGCATCGGCTAGGGTGCGAATGGGTTTCAGCAGGGCGCGGGTCAAAAACCAAGATGCCAAAAGCGCTGCCAGCAGGGAGGCAAAACCGGTCCAATTCACCGCACGTTGAATCGCCAAAAAGTTTGCCTTCGAGGCTTCCGTCGGCGTCAAGCCAAGGTAAGCCCCCAGCGGCACTTTGCCTTCACCAAAAATCGTGGTGAGTTCGCCTGCATAAGCCCGGCCGTCAATGGTGAAATCCAGTCGCGATGCGCTGGTCATTGCGGCTTTCATTTGCGCGGACTGCGCTGAAACTGCCGATTCCAGTGATTTGATGCTTTCTACATTCAGCGAGGTTCCGAGCAACTTTAAGTTTTTACCGCTTTGTGCGTAGATTGCGACCTCAGCACTACTGATTTCGGCAATTTTGTCGGCGGTGCGTTTATCAATCGCGTTACCCAACAGCACATAGCCGACCAAGTTTTCACCCGACACAATCGGGCTAATCGCGGCCAAATAAAGCTTTCCATGATCGCGCCAATAGCCCGAGCGATTATTGGCTTCTTCGTCATTCAGTACGACCGAAACCAACGCATTTTTGGCAAGCGACTCTTGCAAAGCCTCTCCTTCTTGCGGAACCCGCGCAATGACCGAGCCTGAAGCATCAAGCACAACGCCTAGATCCACCCCGAGCGTGGTCATTCGCTCATTCAGTAGGTCTTTGATTGAAACTTGGCCTTCGGCGCTTACGCCAGTTTCAGTCGTAGTTTCGGATAAGCCCAGCTCATCACCGCCTAAATCGTCGCTAAGGCCCAGATTGTCGCTGCTCGCTGCATCAAAATAACGCGCTACGTTTGGGTCGCTGCTGACAAAGCTCGTTTTGACTTCAATGTCGCCAAAGGCCGAGCCTTCAATCGAGAGCTGCGCCGCTGAAATTTGTTTGAGATCGCGATTAATTTGCCCCTCTGCAGCAATTTTTCCTTGCCGTGAAGTGACCAAAACCGCCGCAAGCAATGCCGAAGCGACCACCAAAGTGATCGCTAAAAATATCTTTAAAAACAATGGCATGGCAAAGCCGCGTTGCCTCGATGCCTGCAAAACCCCTGATGTCTTAATAACCACCGTCATTACTCCTGCGATACGGACGACCAAATTTATTTAAATGCGGCGGAATTCGCTTCTTCGTCAAACTCATGGTGACGGGTTCACTGAAGATGGAATTTGCATTCACGGTATACGTTTTGCGAAACAAAGTCGCGCGTTCGTGCCATACAAACAACGCACCCGGGCCAACCGGCAAGTTTTTGAATTGAAACCGGCCCTGGGCATCGGGTGTGGCAAAAAACGGCGTGTTCAACACCAAAATGTTCGCCATCATTGAATGATGCACATTGCAATAAACGCGCACCACGCCAACGTTTTTAAAGGTATTCGACTCGCCTTCACCTTTGCCATAAACGCCGGTATCAAAACCATTACCCTGCGCGGTTGAAAAAGCGTTGTGTAAGATCGGATCCAAATTTGGAAACACCACCAGCGAGCCCTGCATCACCGGCAATACGCTTGGCACAAAGGCCTTGCGTTCGGTGCGCATCACATACGGCATTTTTGGCACCAACAGCGGCACGGTGATCGCACTCTTAAAATACACCACCGCCTCACGTGACTCGGTAATCAGTAATGGCTTGCCATCGGAGGTCAGCGTAACTTTCCCGGAAATCTCAGCGCCATGCGCCGCACCCAGTAAAAAAGTAAGTGCACAAAAAGCTAAAGCCATAGCCATAAATGGTCGCACTTGCTTTGACGTCGGATCAGTCATTTTTAACCTTTTATTTGGACATAGCGTGAAAAACAATGCTTCACTACGAAGCTTAACCGTTTTTAGACGCGTCATAGACCGGCGCGCAGCCAAAGTTATGACGCGTTTTCAACTGTTTCTGGCCTTAATCGCTTTTTCCTTTTATTTCCAAGCCTGTGCCAGCGAGCGAACTGTCTTTTACGCCAGTGGCAAGTTAAAAATTAATGCCCTGATTGTTGCGCCAGAAAAGACGCCGCAATACCTGTCATTCGATAGGTACCCGGTGATTCTATTCAATCATGGCGGCATTTCTGGGTTAAACGAAAATGCCAAGCGCCGCTGCCGTGAATTGAGCGCGCAAGGCTATGTGGTGTTTGCCTCGAGTTTTCGCGGCGAAGACCAAAGCGAGGGCGAAATTGAGGTTGCCCTGGGGGAAGTGGACGATGTGCTTGCTGGGTTGCACTGGTTAGCACAGCACGCAAACATCGAACGCGCCGATCTTGAGCGCGTCGCACTTGTGGGCTTTAGCCATGGCGCACTCATTAGCCTGCAGGCAGCCAAACGCGCGCATCGGTTTAAAGCCTTGGTGTTTAGCTATGGCGTCAGTGATATCTATCGTTGGGTGCAGTATTTGCGTGACACCAAGCAACTCGGGCAAGACGCTTTGACGATGAAAATTTACGGCACCGGCCCGCAAAGCCGCCCCGCTGAGTATGCCGCGCGGCACGGCTTGGCAAATGTAGACGCGCTTGATCCCAAGCTGGAAGTGCTAATCATGCAGGGCAAGTTGGATGAAATTGTGCCACCGGCGCAGGCCGAGGCGCTGGCACGTGCGTTGAAAGCGCGGGCGATCAAAACGAGCGTGCGCTATTTCCCCAACGCCACGCACGGATTCTTAATTCGGCGCGAGGCTTTGGTTGGACTAGAAAAGCAACAAAGTGACCAGGCTTGGCGCGAAATTTATGTGTTTTTAGCGCAGGCGCTGAAGCGCGTGCACTAATCCGCCAAAAGATAGGGCACAAAAAACACCATCCCGCCCGCCATTCCGAGCAGGCAGGCCAAAAATCCGAATGCGCCTTGAATGTCGGTCGGGCCACAGGGGCCAAAACCACGGCTAAATAAAAGTGCCAGGAAACCAATTCCGAAACTGGCCGCGCTGCATTTCATCATGAAACCCATAAACTTGCTGTAGCCCGAAACATTGCCCATGACAGCACTCCTGTGGAAAGTGTTGCGATGCTAAGGACTCGACGACCTCCAGGTTGCGTAATCAGGCGAAGTATTGAAAAGTGCAACTTCGGGTGAGTATCCAAACACGTCATACTAAGGCGTCAAACGATCTAAACTGGTCGTAAATACGAAGATGGAGTTGGCCCGAATGAAAGCGAGTTACATTCTTGCATTGATAGTCACCGTTTCGCTAAACGCCACAGCACGCGCAGCGCCACCACCCATCGCGAACGAAATCAATGCACAAGATTTCTATCAGCGCGCCAGTGCCGCACCGCCGAAACAAATTACTGCCAAGCAATTAGCGACGTGGCTGGCCGAAAACGCCGTCGTATTGATTGATTTGCGTGGCAAAGAATCCTTTGAGGCGGCGCATATTCGTGGCGCGATCAATGTGCCTATTGAGTTGTTAACGCAAGAGCACTTGCAAACGGTCGTGCCAAATAGTGATTCCCGCATCGTGGTTTACTGTTCGAACAATTTCATGCCGACCCGCATGATCGCCTTGACGACGCTCGGCTTTCCCGCCATCGAACAGCTCGGCTATCGCCAGGTGCATCGCCTGGAAGATTTGTGGAGCTCAGCCTCGTGTCGCGAAAGTGAAAAATTGGCTGGTAATGATCAGCCAAACCGAAGCTATGATGCGCAATGCGAATCGCTATTGCCGATGGCTCGCGCGAGAGCAACTGCGCCCTGAACTAGGCAGCGCACCGCTGGTTTTATAAAAAATTGCAAAAGGTTGGCGGGTAGTGACAAAGCAGCTCAAGTTAAGCGCTTGCGAATCGGGTCGGGTCCATATAGGTCCATGCTTCGCTTTTTGCTTCGCTTTTAGTCTGAGGCTTGGGTGTCCAGGCTTTTCACCTTCCAGGCTTTTCACCGGCGTGCTTTCTATTTATGAAAAGTGGTTGTCCTGCGCCACCTCTCGGCGTCAGACACTTTGTGCACTCGTAAAAAATTAATGAGCTCTGCTGGTAAACTACCGCTTAGTTAATTAAATATGAAAGCCAAATATGCCGCACACACCATTGAAAGCTAACTCGCAATGAACCTTACAATTTGGCCCGGTTTGGCACTGGCTATTTTCGCAGTGCAATATCGAACGTTTTTGCGGCTGCATCCCAGTGGCAAACTTGGGTTTGTGAAGTACTTATTACTGGTGCTGCTCGCCGCCAAGCTAGCGCAGGTCGGTTTTTCAGCATCCGTGCCCTTCGAAATTGGTGGCTTTGAAATGCAGCGGGGTGGGTTTAGCGACGGGATTGGTGTGTTTTTAGCAGACTTTATGGCCACGCCGCCCTTAGCATTTATTGCTTTATTTTTGATCATTGTCATCGAATTGGTGGCGGGCGTAAGTGCGCGCGGCTATCTGTGGATGCAACCTACCATACGCGAAGCGGTGCACGCTGCTGCACAATGGTGGATGCAACCTACCATACGCGAAGCGGTGCACGCTGCTGCTGCACAATGGTGGGCGAATTTGGTGGTATTTGTGGCAGTGCCAGTTGTTGTATTTGGGGGGGTACAACTCCTCTTGGCATCTGGTGTTATTCGCGAATCTGCGCCCCCACCATCATGGAACGGCAGTGTTTTTTCCGCTGATCTTCCGTCATCGGAAGCTAGACCAATCCACATTTATGACTTCGTGGTGCCAGCAATGAGAATTTACAACGCACCGCAGCGCATTTTATGGGGCGCTACAGATTCGGTGGGACTAAATGAAAATCGTCAAGCTCCGCAGCTTAATCGGCATGCTGTTGTACGCGATGTGATCAATAATGCAGCCCCATGGTTTTTGTTGAGCGGGTTGCTGGCCCTGTTTGGATTGCTAAATGCAGCCCCATGGTTTTTGTTGAACGAGTTGCTGTCCCTGTATGGATTGCGAAACGCAAACGCACCAGCTCCCGCCACGCCATCACGCCCAAAGGTGCGCGATTTGCTTATTGGCACGGCTTTCGGTGCTGCCGAATCCGCCGATTCAGCATCGCGATTAGCGCGCTTACCGTGGCGCGGTAAAGCGGTGTTGGCATTTGGTTTTGGATTGGTAATTTTAGGCGTTTCATCGGTGTTGATCGAAGCATTCCTCGCGCAATTTGTTGGAATTGTGGGCGGCATAAAACTATTGATGTTGCTTGGTGTTGTAGTGTTATTTCTGATTTTTGTTGGTGCCGTAGTTATCGCCGTAGTTATCGCGCGACATCTAGGAAGGAAGCGTTAGGCGGGGTGGGTCAGGAAATCCACCTTCCTTACGGGAAAGCGCGTGGAAAGCGCGTAGACACCCACCCCTCAGACAAATACGACCCAACATTGCGCCCAATCTGATGTTCACGCAACCCTTTTCGGTTGCTTTTCCACAACGCCTAGAATTGTGCGCAGAAAGTTACCAAAATTAAACTGTCGGCTCTGGGGTGGCTTCCCGCGACTTTGCGCGCCCGCAGGTTGATGAAGTCCTTAAGCGAACCTATTGCGCGCAGGGCGAACGAAGAAGACAAAGTGACTGGAAGGATTTGGGCAGGCAGATAGGGTTTGCGGTTAGTGAAAGGGTACGGCTGGGCGGACAAGTTCAGCTGCAAGTCGAGAAGTGACCCACGCTTAGTGATTCTGATCAATTGCTGTGTCGTAAATTCTGGCCAAACTCCATCACCAACCACAGAAACGTTCAGCATGGCGTTTTGCGATGTGCGAGCTTTCGGCGTTCTACTTAGAAAGCGCGCCAGATTCTGAGCTGCCGGAACTAAACCTAGTTGGCGCAGGGGTTCTTCGGTAGTATCGCGACATCACTAATGGCGCCTAACCCGTGGCGGAAAAGAAGCTCAAATTGTTCGTTTCCTCACCGGGTGATTTGTTGCCCGAGCGGCAAGTTGTGCAGCAGGTTGTTGCACGCATCAACGGTGACTACCTTGGCGTCGTGCAGTTTGAGGTGATTCGCTGGGAAGAAAAAAGCTACAGCGCACGTGCGGGTTTTCAAAGCCAAATTGCGGAGGCAAGCAGCTGCGACTTGGTGATCGCGATGCTGCATCAGCGCATGGGCACGCCCTTGCCAATTGAGGTGGCAATGCGCGCCGATGGCAGTGCCTATGAAAGTGGCACGGCGTATGAAATTGAAACCAGCCTGGTGCACGCGCAAACGCATAGCACACCGCAGCTTTATATGTTTAGAAAAGCTGCTAACGGTGCGCTACTGGCACCGGCGAAACGTGCGCAGTTTCAAGTATTGGAGCATTTTTGGCAGCGCTTGTTTGTTGATCCGGCCGGGCGAATTTTGCGCGCTTTTCAAAGTTTCGACGCGATCGCGCAACTACCGCCACAGTTAGACTTGTGCGTGCGTGGCTGGTTGGTGGAGCAGGGCTATCTGCGGGATGCACCGGTTTGGAACAGCGCAGTGCTGGGCTCACCGTTCCGGGGCTTGGCAGCCTTTGAAGAACAGCACGCGGCCGTCTATTTTGGCCGCCGGGTGGCACTTGATTTGGCATGGCAGCGCGTATTGCGTGCGCATGAGCAAGGCACGGGATTTTTGCTGATGTTGGGTGCGTCGGGCTCGGGTAAATCCTCCTTGGTCAAGGCCGGCGTGGTGCCGCTGTTTCGCACGCATATGAATGCGCACGGCGTCATTTTGGCGCGCGTGGCGGAGCTGCGTCCGGGTGCGGATCCGCTGGCTGCACTTGCGCGCGCGATCAGTGAATTGGAGCCTTTGCCCAAAAACGAAATTGACATGGCGGTCGAACCGAGCGACTTGACACCCAGATATTTGTTGGTGATCGATCAATTTGAGGAGCTGTTCGATCAAACCGATGCGCATATCGCCCAATTCGCAACACAGTGTTTAACGCTGCTGCAAGTACAGCGTTTTTACATCGTCGCCACGATGCGCGCCGATTGCTACGCCAGTTTGCTAGAGCACGCCGAACTAGCGCAGCTCAAAGATTCGGGCTTAAGTTTCGATGTGCGCGCGCCCAGCGATGTGGATATCGAAGAAATGTTGCGCGGGCCAGCGGCGGCGGCAAAACTTGACTTTGAGCGTGCTGCGGATGGCAGCGACCTGGCGGATCTGATCATGGCTGATTTGGCCGGCAGCGACGCGCTGGCGATGATGCAGCTCACGCTGGAAGAGTTATTTCAGGGTCGTCGTGATTCAACCTTAACGTTCGCGCGGTACGCGCAATTGGGCGGCGTGCAAGGCGCACTGTTGTCAGCGGCAGAATCGGCTTACGCCAGCTTAGACGCTGAGGCGCAAGCAGCATTGCCGCATCTGTTGAGCGAGCTGGTGGCGGGCTTTAGCGATTCGGGCGAGGCCATGTGTAGGCCGGTTGCGTTGCCGGAAGTCATTGGTAAAAGCACTGCAACGCCGCAAAACGCGGACGAGATTGCTGGGGTCAGTATTGCTGGGGATAGTATTGCCGGGGATAGTATTGCCGGGGATCACAGCCAGCAGGCGCGTGCGCGTTTGATTGTGGCGCTCGTGCAAAAGCGGCTGTTGATTATCGATGGTGCACAGGTGCGCGTCGCGCACGAAGCCTTGGTGCGCGTTTGGCCACGCGCGGTCACGGTGTTGGAAGACATCGCGGCGGCGGTGATTCTGCGTGAGCGTTTGGCGGCACCTTTGAGCGAATGGCAGCGCGATGCGGATGCGCTGTTGCCTGCTGGCGCGCTGCTGTTTAATGCGCTGGCGCTGGTCGATGGCAAATTGGCGACGCTGCTCAAACCGGCGGAGCGCGATTTTATTTTGCGCTCCAAAACGGCAGATCAGCGTCAGCGCACCCGGCGCACCCGGCGCTTGAGCTTAATCGCTGCTGCAATGACCGTGCTGGCGCTGGTCGCGTTAGTTATGGCTTGGAATGCCAAACTCGCCAGCGATAAAGCGCAATTGAGCTTCAGCGCCTCGGTCAGCGCAGTGAATGCCTTGACCCGCGATTTGGCGCAAAACTTAAGGCAGTCGCGCGGTGTGCGCGCAGAAACGGTGGCAAGCGTTTTGAGCAACGCACAAGCGCTGGTGGCAAGCATAGAAAAGACCGACCCCGGCAATGTGGATTTGGAATATGCCCGCATTGGCATGTTGCTCGGCTTCTCGGAAACCTACCGCAGCGTCGCGCGCTCGAAACAAGCCAATGCGGCGCTCGACGAAGCAATGCTGCGCTTGCGCAAGCTGGCGATATTGGATAGCGCACAACCCGGCGCAAAAGCGCTTGCGCAGTTGCGCGTTGAAGCCGATTTAGCGCAGTCGCAACGGGCCTATTTTGAGCTGGATTTAGCGGACGCCGAACGCTATGCGCGTGCCGCCTTTAACTCGCCCGCATTCACACAATTCGGGCTAAATCCGTCGCTGCGTGTGAACGCAAAATTGAAGTTGGCGAAGACGCTGTTGTTTCAGAACAAGCTTAAGCAAGTCATTGAAATCGAAGCGATCCAGGCCTTGCCGCAAGATCTGAGCCAAATGACCGGGGATGCGCTTGCGGATGCGTTGGATTATTACGTCGCCATTGCCGCCGCGAAAAATGAGTTGGGTCAGTCAGAAGCCGCGAAAGTGCTGCGCAATCAGGCATCGAGCTTGCTCGAACAGGCGCTCAAGCAAGCGCCAAATTCGGCGCAGTTGCTGCAAACGCGAATGAGCTTGCGCCGGGCCGAGGCCAATATCCTTGCAAACGGCCATGAAGCGCAGGCGCTGGCCCTGCTGAATCAAGAAATTGCGCTGGGGCAGGCGGCGATTGATGGCAATCCGAATGCAGCGACGCTGCGTTTGGCGATGAAGTCCCTGCTGAATACGCGCTCCCAGCTGTATCGCAAAGCCGGCGATCATGGCGCGGAACTGGCCGATTTACGCCGCGTCGTTACCCTGCTTGCCGAGCTTTCCGAGCAAGATGTCGCCAATTTATTCCTGCGCGCGGAGCTTTCCTTTGCCGGGCGGCGTTTGGCAAACGTATTGCTGGCGCAAAATTCAGAAGCCGCGTCGCCGTTTATTGTTGAGGCCGAAAGTGCCACCCTTGCTGCGCTTAAAATTGACCGTGAACTGATTGCGCTGGCACCCAAGCGCGCCTTTGCGCGTCGCTATTTAGCCGCAACGCTGGAGCAGTTGGGGGATTTGCGAAAGCGTCAAACGAATTACCCGGATGCGCTGAGCGCCTATCAGGAAAGTTTGGCGATACGTATCGAGTTGACGCGCGATTTTCCGCAAGAATTTGCTTGGCATCGTTTGTGCGGTCTGAGCTACAGCGCGCTGAAAGATGTGTATGCGCGGCAAAACGACATCGTCTTGGCTCTAGACGCGCAAACTCAGGCGAGTGCGGCATTTGCTAAAGTGCTGGAACTTAGCCCCAGTCCGGCCGCGCGCTTTGAATGGTTTGATTCCATGCTGTTTGCTGCCGAGTTGATGCAGCTGCAGCGCGATCCCGTGGCGCTGCGCGCGCAGCTCCTGCGTTTGGCGCAATTCTCAAAATTGCACGCGCAAGAATTTGAATCCAGGCCGGACTTGCTTGCGGTGCTTGCGAAATTGCAGGCGGGGCGCTGAGTGGTCATTTCAGATAAATCTGAGTTTCTTACCGGTCGTTTCCGACGAGCGTGCAAACCAAATAAGGCAAATTCCCAGTGCCAAATCGCCACTCCGCCTCACTCCCAAGCGGCAAAACGCGCTTCCAGGGCTTCGATACGCAGTTTTAGTTCGGCAATTTCAGCGTGCAATGCAGAAATATCGACACTACTTACGCGCTCGACCGGGCTGCGTTCGGGGTGGAATTCGCGGCCTGCAGTCGCGGTTGCCTGTTTGAGCGCAGCTTCTTTTTCTCCGAGCAAATGTAGGTAACGCTCTTCACGCTGGCCGGGCGCGCGCTCTAGTTTTAATACCAAAGCACGCTCGGACAATCGATCCAGCACATCTTCTAAATGCCCGAGGGTTTCAAAGGCATGTAAGCGCTGGCCGTTTTGGCGCAGCTCGCCGGTCGTTTGCGCGCCGCGCAGCATCAGCGTTGCTAGCACACTGACGGCGGGTGCCCGTAAATCTAAGCAGGCACCCAGACGATGTTCGTATTTTACTGCGCCGCGATCCGGTGGAAACACCTCTTTCGCAAGCTTTAAGTCGATCAAATCGCGTAATGCCATGCCGGCGGTGCGCTCGTCAAAATTCACCACCGGCTCGCGCGATGTTTTTTGATTGCAGCCTACTTTGGTGCTGTTTAAGGAAAGCGGGTATTGCTCTGGGGTTGTTAAAGATTTTTCGATCAAGGTGCCGAGCACACGTAATTCGGCGGCACTTAATATTCGGGGCAAGGTTGGATAGTCAGACATTGGACAGCGCACTCTTTATTAGGTTGGATCACCTTTTCGTAAAGTGTAGCGGGCAAATGGCGCAGAGTTCGTGCAAATCAACGCTTGCCGCGCTTTTTCCCGCTGGATTCGCTTGAACGCGTCAAATCCATCGGCACTGACACTATTTTCTGCGCATGAACCACGTGCGCCAAACTCAAGGGCGCATACAGGTGCGGAAACAAATCGTCACGGCGCGAGGCTTCGTATTGCATCGCATTGGGCTCTAGCAATTCTGGGTCGATTGTCAATAACCAAAGTGGCTTAGCCGATTCAAATTCACTGCGAAAATACTTCTCGAACGTGCCTAGCACTTGGGCTGAGGTCGAAAAATGGATGAAGCCATCCCGCTCGTCGTCGATGCTGCCCAAGGTTTGGCCGGTGATTTGCAGTTCCTGCCAAAGTGCATCGCTACAGATTTTATAGATCACTTGTTCACTCCTAGCATCTGTCTCAAGTTCTCGCGGCGATCCGCTAGCCCAAAGCTTCGCAAGATCAATATAACGTTCCCCCAATACCAAATCTGATCACTTTCAACCATCAACTCCAATACATCATATTGAAGGCCCGATAGCTTGCCAGAATAACGTTGGCAATTGGGGAAGGCATAGTCCAGCAAGCTATAGGCAATACCAATGCTGCCAGTATCATTCGCTCGCAGCCCATTTAAGCCAGCACGAATGCCGATAACTGCTTCGCCTGGAGGTATTGCGCATTCGGCGCAACCCATACGTGCCGAATCGCTTGATTGAATAACGGCTCCTTCTGAAATGCGGGGTTTTTGCGCCACAGGCGCAATCTATACCAGCCTGGGGCAGCGCCCCAGGTCGTCGGTCAAGAAAAGTCGAAGGGCTGAAAGCCCGCCCTATCGATGCGCTTTCTGGCAACATCAATCTTGATAGGTCGGGCTTTCAGCCCTCAATATTTTTTGTCTGAACTTTCCTGGGGCGCTGCCCCAGGCTGGTATGGGGCGCGCCGTTGGCGCTTTAGACTGCTTCACTGCGTTCGCAATGACAAAAACTCAGGTTCGTATAAATAAAACGCCACGTTTCTGGAGTAAAAATCTCTGGCTCACAGATGCCTTAGATTCGACTAAAAATTCTTGCCGACAACAATCACGTTGTAACCGTCTTCATACTGATGCGCGTAGTCGTCCATCATTTCCTTCACCAAATGCACGCCGAGGCCGCCGATATCACGTTCGGCGACGCTGGCATTGAGGTCCGGGCTTTCCGACTGAACAAATGGATTGTAGTTGATGTCTTTATAGCGAATGACCGAGCGCACGCTGCTGGTGCTGACAATCACGTCAACTTTCGCAGGCGTTTGCGCATTCACTTCGCCGTAGCTGACTGCGTTGGTCAATAATTCGTCGAGCGCGACCTGCATTTGCCGGAATGCGGACTCTGGCACGCCGCCTGCCGCAGCGGCGCGTTCCAGTGCTTCATTGATCGCGCCAATTTCTTTACGCTCGCCTTTGAGCACGAAATTCCACACTTCCGGTTCAACTTCCGGCTGCTTCGGGCCGAAAATTCCTGAAAGCCAAGTTTTGAGCGCAGCAAGCATAGCGAGCCCTTTTGTAATAATCATCGGATCGTGACGAATTGCAGGCCTAAGCGCAAGCGCAAGAACGTGTAGTTTTGATGGCGTATAGACCAAAGTTTTCGGATACTTAGGCCAGCCCAAGCGTCGCCGATCAGGCGACGCGGCAAATTAAGTCTAAATTGAGAGCATGAATGAGCGAACGCCAGGTAATGGAATATGACGTTGTAATCGTCGGCGCTGGGCCAGCGGGTTTAGCGGCTGCCATACGATTGAAGCAAATCAATTCGGAAACGACCGTTTGCGTGATTGAAAAAGCGTCGCAATTGGGCGCGCACATACTTTCGGGTGCGGTGATTGAGCCACAGCCGCTGGATGAGCTGATTCCGGGCTGGCGCAGCGCACCGCCGCCGGTGTGTATCCCAGCCGGTGTGGATGAGTTTTATTTTCTCACCAAGTCTGGCGCCACCAAGCTGCTAACACCGCCGCAAATGCATAACGAGGGCAATTTTATTGTCTCGCTCTCGGCGATGTGCGCCTGGTTGGGCGACAAGGCAATGAATGAGTTCGGCGTCGAGATTTATCCGGGCTTTGCCGCCAGTGAATGCTTGTTTGATGAAACCGGCGCAGTTGCAGGGGTGCGCATTGGCGATATGGGCGTTGCCAAGGACGGTAGCCACAAAGACAGCTATGCCGAAGGCGTAGACATCAAAGCCAAAGTTACCGTGCTGGCGGAAGGCGCGCGCGGGCATTTGACCAAGCAATTAGTGACGCGATTTAAGCTAGATGAAAAATCCGACCCGCAAAGTTACTCCATCGGCATTAAAGAGCTCTGGCAGGTCAAACCCGGAAATAGTGTGCCCGGTAAAATTATTCACACGCTCGGCTGGCCTGCGGATTACAAAACCTACGGCGGCAGCTTTATTTATCATCTGGAGCAAGATCGCATCGCTCTGGGTTATGTCAGCGGCTTGGACTATTCCGACCCACGCTATCAGCCGTACGAGGCGTTTCAACAGCTCAAACATCACCCTTTGATCAAGCCTATGCTTGAGGGCGGCACGATTATGTCGGCCGGTGCGCGCGCGATTGTGACTGGCGGCTATCAGAGCTTACCCAAGGTGGAAATGCCGGGTGCGGTCTTGATTGGTGACACCGCAGGTTTGTTGAACGTGCCAAAAATTAAAGGCACGCATCAAGCGCTGCGCAGCGGCATGATGTTGGCGGAGCATTTATCCGCGAATAAGTTGGCACCCGCAGGCTGGGATGCGGCGCTACGCTCCTCGCCAGTGGTGCGCGAGCTGCACGGTGTGCGCAATATCAAGCCGGGCTTTAAGCGTGGACTATATTTTGGCCTTGCCAACGCCGGTTGGGAAACCCTGACGCGCGGCAAAAGCCCGTGGACGTTTCGCAATAAAGCCGATTATGGCAGCCTAAAAAAGCTAAGCGAAGCCGAAAGCCCGAAGCGCGATTATCTTGAACGCACGCTAGCACCGCGTGATCGCCTGCAGGGCGTGTATTACGCCTCCACCGCGCACGAAGAAGATCAACCCGTGCATTTGGTGGTCACTGATACCAATATCTGTATCACCAAATGCGTTGAGGAATACGCAAATCCCTGCACGCGTTTTTGCCCGGCCGGGGTTTATGAAATCGCTGAGGATGCCGGCGGTAAGCGCCTGCAAATCAATTCCAGCAATTGCGTACACTGCAAAACCTGCGATATCAAAGATCCGTATCAGATTATTAATTGGGTGACGCCGGAAGGTGGGGCAGGGCCGAACTATCAGAATTTGTGAGTGAATGGTGCGGTCACGGATAAGTTTGGCCGCACTAAACTTGTCAGATCGCCAACCGACCGCCATCCCATTCGCGCGTTAGCTGCTGTAGGAACGCGCTATCGATACGATCACGGTGCGCCATCAGCGTTTCTGACATGGCGTTCGCGATGCGCTCGATTACCTTGGCCGGATCACGCACATGACAAACGTCGGCACCGAATTTCATCAGTTCCTGGCGGCTGGGGTAGCGTTTCTCTTTGTTGAGTTTCAGCGCCATTGTGCGATCAATCAAGGTGCGCTCACTGCGGTAGTCGCGGTAGCCATAGACTGTGGTGGTCACAACGTCATATAGCGGGGCCAGCGTTGGCGAGGTTGCTGCTGCCGGGTGATCGTAAAGTAGCCCAAAGTTCTTAAGATGCGCGTCGCCATTGCGCACCATGACGCAGAGGGCGATGTATTCAAAAAAGCGTTGGCTCCTCGCTAGGCCCTCACCACCTCGGCAATAGGCGCGAATAACGCGGACGATATTTTCGTAGCTGCCAAGGTATTTGTAATGGCCCTGCGCATCCGGCGCCTTGCCCATCAGCACGCTCATATCCTCGAAGCCAAGCCGCTGCTTACCCAGCAAGTCGAAGCGCTCCATGATGAATAGACCGCCATCCTCGGATAGCCAAAAATTGGGCACTCTGATCCCGGCGCGCCGCGCCGCATCCATGCACAGAAACTCGTTTTCGGTCAGGTGCGGGAACTCGGGCCCGCCGGACTTAACGATTAGATCGGGCTGGAGCACCGTAGCTTTGCTATTCGGTGACTTATCGGCATTGGGCAGCATGACCTTTGGCTGCACGCCGGAAATACCTGATTCAAAGTACAGCTCGACTAGGGAATCGAATAGCGCCTTGGTTGGCGCTTGTTTGAGCAATTCTTTAAGTCCAATTTGGGCGCGCGCCTCGCTTTGTGTCGTGCCCGGCATTGCGAAAGTTAAGCGCCCAATCTGGTTACTACCGACAATTGCAAGCAGGCGCATATCGTCCACGTGCTCAAACTTTGCCATGCGCCCGACTATTTGCTGGTACAGCCAGCCTTCCGGTTTGTTCATCGCGAACGGCGTCAGCAGCGCGCCCGATGCGTAGCTTTCGGCGCGGATCGGCATGCCCAGTGATACTTCGCAGGCGCGCTCAACGGTGCCGTAGTTAAAGACGAATCTTGATTCCTTTTCGAGTACACCTGACGCACCTTGGGGCGTAGCTACCAGCAGCTGCTTAATCTTCATCAAGAAGCTCCTTCAGGCGTTCAAGTTCAATGCGGGAATCGACGATGCTTAAACCTTTGTCAAGTGCTGCTAACGCCGCAAACGCGGTGTACACGCCGACGTTTTTGCCGGCCTCAAGCTCGCTAATCGTTTGGCGGCGACAGCCGACACGATCCGCCACCCACTGGATCGTCTTGCCCAGCGCGAGGCGCTCCGCACGCAGGGCAGAACCAAATTCTGTCGCAGAAAAATACGCTGGCATGTTCGAGTTACCGCACATATTAGAATTAGTTTAATTAAATGTGCGCTATTTCGTGCAAGTGATCAAGAGGCATCGCGCGTAATGTTGAATTTCAGTTGGCTCAAACGGAGGTAAAATTCACCAGTAACTTACTGCTTCTCAGCCTCAAGCGGTTCTTACTCACGTTAAACAAAATAATCCTAAAAGCTTCGTTTATCTAAAACTGATGCGCAGTTGGCATTAGCAAGATAGCGTCAACGCCTGCTGAATGAACACATACGGAGTTTCACTTGCGCCTCGAATTACGATCACGTCTGGTTTTTATTGCCTTTTTTGCCGCTGGGTTTGCACATGCGGCACCTTTGAACGAAACGCAAATCAACGCCGTCAATACCGCCGCACAAAAGCAATTGACCGCCTTGGTTGCGTCGAAGAAATATGCGGGTGCAGGGTTCGCGCTGATTGATGAAGGCCATGTCGTGTTGCTCAGCGCGAATGGTGTGCGCGACAAAGCGGCGGCAAATTCCGGCGGTGCTTTTGGTTTGGATACGCCTGTGCCTATCGGTAGTATCACGCGCTTGTTCGCTGTGCTAGCGGCGTTGAAACTGAGCGAAAGCGGCAAGCTAGATCTGAGCAAGTCGGTTCAGAGCTATGTGCCACAGGTCAAATTTGCTAGTCAAATTCCTGCAGCGCAAATGCCAGCCATTTCGGTGCGCGATTTGTTGCTCAGCAGCTCCGGCATTACACGCGGCAGCTTCAAGGACTTATTTGTGGCACCCGGCACGCCGCCGCGCGACGTATTGGCGCAGCCTGTTTGGCTGTCTAGGCCACCTGGCGGTTTTGCCGAGCAGTCGTTTTTGGCCGATGCGCTGCTGGGCCGTGTGTTAGAAAAGGCGGGTGGCACGGACTTCGCCAGTTTAATCCAGCGCGAAATTACCGGGCCGATGCAGTTGGCAGCCACGAGTTTTAGTAGCGATGCCAACATCGCAGCCATGCATGACGAAGGCAAAGCCCTGCCCGAACGCGTGGCTGGCATCCCATCCGCCTTGGGCATTCACAGCAGCGTGCGCGATTTAGCGAAAATGATTGCAGCACTTGATTCGGATGCGGGCGGCATCAGCCCAGCCACGCGCGCGCTGCTGACGCGCAGTCAAAACAACGCCTTACGCTATGATTTTAGCTCGGGCGGCAGCGGCCAAGGCTATGCGTTTTCATTTTACGAAAGCGCGCGCAAAGAGGTCGGTTTGGTGGGCTATTTGAAAAGTTCACTCACGGGCTTTGAGGTTTCCATCCTTTTATTTCCGCAGCATCGGCTGGCGGTGGTGGCGATTAGCAACTCCTCCAGTGAGGAAGATGATTTTCGTGAGTTGGTAAATACACTGGGCGATACCGCATTAAAAGAGAAGGCAAATATTTCCGCGCGCGGTAAGCAAGTGTTGCGTGCACCGCCGAAAACATTGAATTTGCCGCGCGGCTTTATTTTCACCCCGGTGCAAAGTGCCTATGCGACGCCTGGCGGTTTGGTGCGCACCGATATCGATGGCGATAGCTTCGATTTTAGTCTTGGCGGCTTTGGCTTACGCGCGAAGCGCCGCCCGGATGGTTGGTATCGCTTGAGCTACCGCTTGTTGGGCATGATCCCACTTGATTTAAGCTTTATAGAAAACATTTTGATTGCGCCGGTCAGCCTCAGCGCTGCGGGTGGTGAAAAGCATCTGTTGCTGTTTTCGGCGGGCTCAGAAGTGGGCCTATTCGGCGGCGCTATTGCAATGGACAGTGTTGCGGGTGATGCAGGTGAGGCGTGGCTGGGCGACTATGAAATCGCGAACGCCGATGCGATGAGCAATTCGGCGAAAGTGTCAGACATCGAAATCGTGCGTGAAAAGGGTGTGCTGCTGCTACGCGCCACCTTCGATCAGTTTATTAATGTCGACTTCGCCCTGCCATTGAGCATCGCGGATGCAAAATTCGCTACCTTGAGTGGCTTGGGTCCTGGCTTAGGTGAACCGCTTACGCGTGATGCTCAGGGTACGTTGAATTTTTCTGGGTATTTGTTGCGGCGCAAGGATTAGGTGCGATCAAGTGGACTGAACTATTTATAAGAATGGCGAGCGATTTTTCGGGTAGGTTCCACCAAATGCTTTGGCAGCGTATTCTTTAAATAGTTTTGCGTCTTTCAAATCATCGGTTTCGAATGGAATTGTTTTGAGCAGCTCAAATTCTTCGACCAAGGGCTTGAATTTTTCATAGCCAAAATTAGAAAGACAATTGTAAAATAAAAACTGAATTTCAAGTGTGGAAAGTTGTGCGCGGACTAAGTTCGAATAAAATTTATGCTCAATATTTTTGGTTTCCTTTATATATTTAAAAATATTATATAAATGCTGAAAATAATGACCATAATAATTTTGATTTTTGTGGTCGCTAAAGATATCGTACTGTTCTTGAAATAAGGTTAGGTTTTCTCTTGATTGTGCACTAATGTTTTTATTTATTTTATCTATTATGACCTCAAAGCATTGTCTGCCCTTGAAATTATCGCCATTCCCTTTTGGGTATTCGAGTGTAGCTATGTTGTCAATGTGTACGCTTAGAAGTTGAAAAACGTCGATTTAAATTGTTCAAGTCGCGCCATTTCCTTTTGCGATACTATTTCTTCCTTTGTTGTCTTGTGTGCATCACTTTGAAATTTCAATGTTAAAACTAATATTACTATAACGTAAAAGTTAAAAATAGGGTTAAGTACGCCGCCAAAATAGTCACCAAATTGGCCTAGGTTTTCGACGATTTTTGCAGGAATGAAAATTCCGGCTGTATTTTTATAAAACCACCATACCACCGCAAATGTTATTATTGGAATTGCAATCCCGATCAAACAATAGTAGATGTTTTGATATTTTTTAAGATGTTGCATCTGGGCCTTTCCCCCACGGATTCAAAATTTTCTCAAGTGACGGGTTGAAATCACCGACATTGCGCGTTACCAGCGTTAGATCGTTTACACGTGCAATGGCTGCAATAAAGGCGTCCATCGCTGTGATGGGCCGCCCTATCAATTCCCGTTCTGCGACCAATTCGCCCCAGGCATCAGCGACGGATGAGTCAATAGTGAGGATGCGGCCTTTAAAGCGCTGCGGTAAATCATATTGCAACCATGCTTCTAACTGGGTACGGCGGCGACCGTGCGCCATTCGTGCAGTGCCGCGCCGGAGTTCTGCCAGAGTTATCACGCTGATAAAAATATGGTCCTCATCTGATTGAGCAAGCCATGCAACTAGCGATGCATCTGGACTAGGTTTCACCCATTCTGAAACCACATTAGTGTCGAGCAGAAAATTCAAAGTTCAAGCGGCCTTGGCCCGTCCGAATTCCTTGTAAGTTCAAGATCAGAGCAGGGCAGCGGCGAAGTGGCGAAAAAATCCGCGAGGTTATCCTTGCGCTGAGCTTTGCTTTCCCTGGACAAATCATGCAAGGCGAAATCGTGCTGCCATTCTTTTGCTGACACGACGATTGCAGCAGTTTTGCCATTTTGGACAATTGCTTGCGGCCCCTGAGCGTCGGCAAGGGTAATGAGTTCACTAAATTTCGCTTTGGCTTGCGCCACTGACCACGTTCCCATGTTTGCCTCGATCAGTTATTGGGTGCTCAGTTTAGCGCTTTAGCAGCTATCAGAAATCAATTTAAATTGGCGAGGCGCTAAAACAAAAATCTAGCCTTCTACCGCCGACGCCGCAATCAACCAAGCCTCTTCCGCTGCCGCCAAATTACGCTTTGCCTCCGCTTGTTTGTTCATCAGCTGAGCTAAGCGGTGGCGATCCGGAACGGCATTGTGGCTGGCTAGCTTTAACTCGTTGTCGCGCTTTTCTAACTCTTTAGTGGCGCGCGCAACATCGTTTTCGCATTTGCTCAAAGTTGCCTGCAAGTTGCTGCGTTCTGCGTGCACTTTTGCGGGTTTATCAGCCACTTTGCTATTGGATTTGCTGCCTAATTTAGCGTCCGCTTTCGCGCCGGCCTTTTCTTTCGACTTTTGCTGACTCAACCAGGAGGCATAATCGTCCAAATCACCGTTGTAAAGCTCGATTTCGCCATCGTGCACCCGATAAAACTGATCACAGCTGGCAGAAAGCAGGGCGCGATCATGGCTGACAAGTACGACCGCACCCGGGAAGTCAGAAATTGCCTCGGCTAGCGCTTGGCGCATGGCTAAATCAAGGTGGTTGGTTGGCTCATCCAATAGCAATAGATTTGGCTTGCGCCAAAGTAGCAGCGCCAGCGCCAAACGTGCCTTTTCGCCACCCGAGCGCGGGCCGCAGGCGGTGGTGGCCATTTCGCCAGAAAACGCAAACTTTCCGAGCCAATCGCGGCGAATTTGCTCGCCGGTTTCCGGTGCCAGCTCGCGCAATAGCTCCATCGGCGTCATACGTGGATCTAGATCTTCCACCTGATGCTGGGCGAAATAACCAATCAGCGTGTCTTTTGCGGTGGTGCGCGTACCCGCCAATACCGGTAAAACGCCTGCCAACAATTTCATCAGCGTCGATTTACCCGCGCCGTTACGGCCCAGCAAGCCGATGCGTTCGTTCGGGCCAATGGTGATTTTGGCGTGCTCGAAAATCGGCGTGGTGTAACCCGCTGCAGCATCGGCCAACGCCAGCAGGGTGCCGGGCATGCGCGTGGGTTCCGGTAAGGCGAGCTCAAACTCGCGCTCTTCTGCTGGGACCGGGCAGGACTCCAAACGCTCCAGCATTTTAATTCGACTTTGCGCCTGACGCGCTTTGCTTGCGGTGGCTTTGAAACGGTCAACGAAGCTTTGCAATTGCGCGCGTCTGCGATCAACTGCGGCGGCATTCGAAGCTGCTAGCACCCGGCGCTCGTGCCGTTGGCGGGCAAAACTGGTGTAGTTGCCTTGATACAAAGTCGCGGTTTCGCCATCCAAATGCAGCGTTTGTGTACATACCGAATCGAGAAATTCACGGTCGTGGCTGATCACCAAAAGCGTGCCGGTATAACGCTTTAGCCACTCTTCTAGCCAAAGCAGCGTGTCTAAATCCAAGTGGTTGGTCGGTTCGTCCAACAACAGCAAATCAGAGGGTGCTAACAGTGCGCGTGCCAGTGCAAGGCGCATGCGCCAACCGCCAGAAAAATCATGCACCGGCCGCTTTTGATCGGAAAAAGGAAAACCTAGGCCATCAAGCAGCTTGGAGGCGCGTGCTTCCCAGGTGTAGCCGCCTGCTTCTTCGAAATCGTGGGTTAAATGCGCCAACTCATTGCCGTCATGGGTTTCTGACAAGGCCGCTTCTAATCGGGAAAGCTCGGTGTCGGCTTGCATGACGAAATTGAGCGCGCTATCCGGGCTATCGGGCACTGATTGCGCGACCGAGGCCATGCGCCAGGACTTTGGATAGTCCAAATCGCCGCGATCCGCCTCCAGCCCGTTCAAAAAAACCTGAAACATAGATGACTTGCCGCAGCCATTGCGGCCCACTACAGCCATCTTTTGGCCTGGAAACACCGTAAAGTCGGCTTTCGAGAAGAGTAATTTGTCACCGCGTCGCAGTGAAAGGTTGTTCGCACGTATCATGTCGTGGAGAATACGGCCCGCGTTATTGATTTTGAACTTTTCGCCTTTTCCACGGTCAGGGCGCGTTCTGTTGTTTTGTCGTTTTGCATAAACACCCACGCAACGCTTGCCGAACCGCGTTCCCCATAACAGTTTCAACAAAAACCCTATCAATTAAGGAAACACCATGAAGTTAATGAATTTGGCAGTGCTTGCAGCGTCGATTGCCTTAAGCACCGGCGCACTCGCGCAAGCGCTAACGACCGAAAAAGACAAAGTGTCGTATGCCATTGGTATGAATATGGGCCAAAGCCTCAAGCAAATTCCTGATTTGGGCAAAGAGATTGACTTGACCGTGCTGATGAAGGGTTTGACCGCTGCTGCCAATGGCACGCCTACTTTGCTGACGCAAGAAGCTGCCGGCACCACCCTGCAAGCATTTTCGGCAAAAATGACTGAAAAAGCTGGCGCCGCTGCCAAAATCGCGGGTGAAAAGAACGCCGCTGAAGGCGTCAAGTTTATGGCCGCGAACAAGAGCAAGGCGGGTATCAAAACCACCGCGAGCGGCATTCAGTATCAAGTATTGACCCAAGGCAAGGGTGCAACGCCTAAAGCGACTGATACCGTGAAAGTGCACTACCGTGGCACCTTGCTTGACGGTACCGAGTTCGATTCCAGCTACAAGCGCAATCAACCTGCAGAATTCCCGCTCAATGGCGTGATCGCAGGCTGGACCGAAGGCTTGCAACTCATGAAAGCCGGTTCTAAGTTCAAGTTTTGGATCCCAGGCAGCTTGGCCTATGGCGATCGCGGCAGCCCGCCAACCATTGGTGCGAACGCGACATTGGTGTTTGAAGTCGAATTGATCGAAGTGAAAGCGGTCGTTGCACCTGCAGCAGCACCGGCGGCGGCACCGACGAAGTAAGTATCGTCAATAATCAAGGTCGTAGTTCGATCAGATTTGAACCCGCTAATTCGTAATTAGCGGGTTTTTTTAGGTCTTATTGAGCCGAACGGTGACAAAGCCTCTTGCAGCGTGCCTGTCGAGGTTCATGGCAAGGCGTCGAGAGTTAGGTGTACTTGCGGTCCATGAGCGAGCAGCAACGAAGCCATGGGCCTCGACAGGCGCGCCCGAAGGGAGTCCTGTCCACACGTATTGCTTGAAATCTATTGAACTCCGCGTGAGGCTTTGTTGCCGTTCGTCTTAATATGATTGGCGACAGTGGCGCGTTTGACGAAACATCGGTAGGTCCGCAAGTTAATGACATTAGGGTAAAGCGTGATGAAGAAGCAAGAAACCTTGCCAGAAATTACCGCCCTATCTGGAATGCGAGGCTTCGCTGCATTGTGGGTTTTTATCTATCACTTTTGGGCGTTGCAGATTGCAACGCCCGTGGTTATTTCATTTTTTGGCGTGTATGTCGATATTAGCTGGTGCTTTACATTCGGCTGGCTCGGCGTACCCATTTTCTTTGTGTTAAGTGGCTTTCTTTTGGCGCAGCCTTTCGTAAGGCAATTCGATGCGCGCGCCAGTAGTAAAGTTAGTATTCGCGCCTATCTCATTCGTCGCTGCATGCGGGTATGTCCGGCTTACTACTTCCAGCTTGCCGTGTTGGTCATGCTGGCGTATTTTTTCCAGTTTGGTGAATATCCACGCGGCGCAGCAAGTTGGTTGGCCCACTTGACGATGACCTTTTTTAGTCCGCCGTATTTTATTGCAGGCATCAACGGTGCTTGGTGGACGCTGCCAATTGAGTTTGGTTTCTATCTGCTGCTACCAATGCTCGCGGTATTATTAAAACCGCAACGTTGGCTACTGTTGGTTTTGTTTTGTTTTGGCACGATGTTGAGCTATCGCTATCTGATTTATTCTGTGTACTTGGGCACGGACGTGCCGCTTTACACTCGAATATCGTTGCTGCCGGGCGTAATGGATTCATTTGGCCTCGGAATGTTGTCAGCGTATTGCGTGCAGCATGTTCGAGTTAAACCGATTTTTGAATCTTGGGCTGCAAATGCCGCAACGTTCACGATGCTGTTGGGTTATGGCATTGCGATGCTGTTGATTTATCATTTTTGGATGTACTACTGGAGCGGCGGCTGGATGGCGTATGTCTACACGCCGTTCTTTAGTGCGGCAATTGCTTGTGGTGTTTTTGGCGCGGCGCGTGGCTCAAGTTGGGCGCAGCGGATTTTTGGAAATCAAGTGATGTGCTTTTTTGGCAACATCAGTTACAGCCTTTATTTGTGGCATTTGCCATTATTGGGCGCGCTGAAATTGTTTCCAGAGCTACAGGAAATTGATGCGCACCGGCATGCGTTTTCGCTTGCGATTTGCACATTTATTCTGGTTGCCATTAGCTGGATGTCGTGGCGATTTGTCGAATTACCAGGAATTGCGTTGGGTAAGCGACTTAGCCGTTTTCAATCTAACGCAAAGGCTCAATGTCATTAATTTAGCGGCGTGATCGACGTTTCTACTCGTCATTGCGAACGCAGTGAAGCAATCCAAACGCATATCGAAGCAGCGGCAAGATTGCTTCGCTTTGCTCGCAATGAGCTATTTTACAAAATATCGAGGATTCGTCATCGCAGTGAAGTGATCTCAATTCGCCGCGCACGAAGTACGAGATTGTTTCGCTGCGCTCGCAAAGACGAAGGTAGGGTTCATGGTCTAACAACAGCCGCGTTGAGGCTGAAAACTCGCAATGACGAATTCAATTTCATGGTCGTCAACAGGCCAACCAGGCTGCAAGCTGGTATTGATTGAGAGGCATCCCAGCATTTTGCTGAAATTTGAGTTTGTGCCTTCTACGTATGCAAGGTAGCCTTCGGCTTATGACTAACTTACCTACCGACGTGCTCAGCACGATCTGCGATTTTATTCGCTATGCCACTACGCGTTTTAACGAAGCAAAATTGAGTTTCACACACGGCTTTGACTCAGCCCTGGATGAGGCCAGCTATTTGGTCTTGCACACCCTGCATTTGCCGCACGATATGCCACCGGCGTATGGCGCGGCGACGCTTTTGGATTCGGAGCGGGCGGCGGTTTTGGCACGAATCGACGCGCGCATTGCGCGTAAACCTTTGGCTTATATTACCGGTGAAGCTTGGTTTGGTGGCTTAGCCTTTAAGGTGGACGAGACTGTGCTCATTCCACGCTCGCCGATTGCTGAACTCATTGAGCAGGGGTTCGAGCCGTGGCTACAAGCGATACCGAATCGAATTTTAGATTTGTGCACCGGTTCGGGCTGTATTGGCATTGCGTGTGCGGCGCATTTCACTGATGCGCAGGTGGATCTGGTTGATTTAAGCGACGCGGCGCTGAAAATCGCTGAATTTAATGCCGAACAGCATGGCGTGGAAGGTCGGATAGATGTGATTCAATCCGATTTATTTGCTGCACTCAGGGGCCGAAAATACGACTTGATCGTGACGAATCCGCCTTACGTCAGTGAAGCCGAGATGCGTACGCTGGCGTCTGAATTTTCGCATGAACCTGAATTAGGCTTGGTGAGCGGCAGTGACGGCCTGGATGCACCGCTGTCGATATTGACGGAAGCGAGCCAATATTTGACCGCGAACGGCGTGCTGGTGTTAGAAGTGGGGGCATCGGAATCCACTTTGCTCGCTGTTTTGCCGGATTTGCCTGGCGAATGGGTTGAGTTTGCCCGGGGCGGCTCCGGCGTTGTGGTGATTTCGGCGCGCGATTTGGCGGCGTATCAGCCACAGCTCAAGCGTGCGGTGGCTGAACGTTCGGGCGAGCTTTGAACACCTTCGGAAAAATGTTTGCAGTCACCACCTTTGGCGAAAGCCACGGCGTCGGCATCGGCTGTGTCATTGACGGTTGCCCGCCCGGGATTGCGATTGCCGAAGGTGATTTTGAGCATGATTTGGAGCGACGTGCCACGGGCCGTACGCGCCATACCAGCCAACGCTCTGAGGCGGATCAGGTCGAAATACTTTCGGGTGTATTTGAGGGTAAAAGCACCGGCACGCCGATTACTTTGTTGATCCGAAACACGGACGCAAAAAGTAAAGATTACGGCGATATCGCGACGAGCTTTCGCCCCGGCCATGCCGATTACACTTATCAGATGAAATACGGGCACCGGGATTATCGGGGTGGTGGGCGTTCCAGCGCGCGTGAAACCACGGCCCGCGTCGCGGCAGCGGTGATTGCCAAGCGTTATCTAGCTGCGCTTTTTAATATAAAAGTACGCGCGTTTTTGAGCCAATGCGGTGCGCTTAAAGCGGATGCAGGCTGGTCAGCAGCGAACTACGCCAACGTGGATTGGGCCGCAGTTGAGTCGACGCCGCTATTTTGGCCAAATGGTGCGCAGTTGCCGGAACTTGAGGCGTATCTGGATGGTTTGCGCAAATCCGGGGATTCAGTAGGCGGGCGTGTCAGCGTCATCGCTGAAAACGTGCCAGTTGGGCTGGGCGAGCCGCTGTATGGCAAGCTTGATGGGGATTTGGCGGCGGCGTTGATGGGCATAAATGCGGTTAAAGCGGTGGAAATTGGTGATGGCGTGGCCGTTTGTGCGCAGCGTGGCAGTGAACATCGTGATGAGATGACGCCGGCTGGCTTTTTGAGTAATCATGCCGGTGGAATTTTAGGCGGCATCAGCACCGGACAAGCAGTAATCGCCCATGTTTCAATTAAGCCAACCAGCAGTATCTTGGTGCCCGGTTTAAGTGTACGTTCGGCCGAGCTTCCCGGCGAATTTGCCGCGACTGAGCTTGTGACCAAAGGCCGACATGATCCCTGCGTTGCCATCCGCGCGCCCGCCATTGTTGAGGCGATGGTCGCGTTGGTATTGATGGATCATGTGTTGCGTGATCGCGCGCAAAATTTCGGAATCCTACGTAGGCAAGCGATTCCTGGCTAACGCCGACGTTTATTAGCGTTGACCACAGAAATGTCTGCCTTGGCAAACCAATGAGTCCATTAAAAGCTATTTGATTGAATTTGAGGAAAGTAAAACATGAGTAAAAAGTTTAATGTTGCCGTCGTCGGCGCTACCGGTGCTGTCGGGGAAACCTTACTGGAGATATTGAAAAGCCGGAAATTCCCAATTGATAACTTAATTCCGCTGGCAAGCGCGAAAAGCGCCGGAACACGCGTCAAATTTGGCTCAGAATCCATAGTCGCGCGCAATCTTGCGGATTTTGACTTCAAAGATGTGCATATCGCGCTGTTTTCTGCGGGCGGCAGTGTTTCTGCAGAACATGCGCCACGTGCGGTCGCTGCCGGTGCTGTCGTTGTCGATAACACCAGCGAGTTTCGTTACGTGCCGGAAATTCCGCTCGTGGTGGCCGAAGTGAACCCGGAGGCAATTGCTGGCTATACAACGCGGGGCATTATTGCGAACCCAAATTGCTCGACGATGCAGATGTTGGTAGCGCTTGCGCCCTTGCATCGGGCGGCGACGATTACTCGAATTAACGTTGCGACCTATCAGTCTGTCAGCGGGGCAGGGCGCTCGGGCATGGATGAATTGGGCAAGCAGACGGCGGATTTATTAGCTTTTCGCAAGGTGAAACCAAAAAAATTCCCTGTACAAATCGCCTTCAATTTGATTCCGCAAATTGATGTGTTTATGGAAAATGGTTACACCAAAGAAGAAATGAAAATGGTGTGGGAAACGCAAAAAATCTTAAGCTCTAAGATTGTTGTGAATCCAACGTGCGTGCGTGTTCCGGTTTTTTACGGGCATTCTGAGGCTCTGCATATTGAAACCGAACGCAAACTTACTGCCGACGCAGCGCGTGCGTTGTTGCGACATGCGCCGGGTGTGGAGTTGGTCGATGACCCCAGCGCTGGGCTTTTTCCAACGCCAGTGACGCATGGCGCGGGCAAGGATCCGGTGTTTGTTGGCCGGGTTCGGGAAGATTTGTCACACCCAAACGGGCTAAACCTGTGGGTGGTGGCCGATAATATTCGAAAAGGTGCCGCATTAAATGCCGTTCAGATCGCTGAGCTATTGGTAAAATCCTATTTGTGATCTATAGTTAGGTGTATCTTGTGAAGTAGTTTCTAGCTTATGCCAGGATTTTTGGCGCAAGTTACGCGATAAGCGGCAGCGTTATATTTTGCGAAGGCTGCTTTTAGATTGAATGAACACCCGTATATTTTTGCCTGACCGAAACACCCAATTCCCATTGTCATCTGTTTTGCGCACTCAATCGCCCGTTTCCGGGGAGCCCCAATGAAAGCACCGAATAAGAATTTGATCGCCGCCGCACTGCTTGCAGCGCCTGTTTTTGCAAGCGCTTTAGGCCTAGGTGGAATCAATGTCAAAAGTGGATTGAACCAGCCGCTTGAGGCTGAGATTCCGGTGACCGTGAACTCACCAGCCGAGCGCGAATCGCTGAGTGTCATGCTCGCCAATGCCGATGACTATGCGCGAGTGGGCATTGATGCTTCGCGCTTAAGTGTTCCGATTGAATTTGCAGTAGCAAAGGATAGTCGGGGTGAAACCGTCATCCGCGTAACAACCAAAGAGGCGATTCGCGAGCCGTTCTTGCAGCTGCTATTGCAAGTGAACTGGAGCAGCGGCAAGCTCTTGCGCGAATACAGTCTATTAATTGACCCACCCGTGATGGCACCCGCGCTGCGCGGTTCGCAAGCAGTGTCTACGCCAGTGAAAGCGCCAGCACCCGTGATGACAAGTGAGCCCATCGCGGTCGCAAAGCCTGCCGTTGATCCTAAGCCCGTTGTTGCCCCGGCCGCCACTAAAGCTGTTGTTGAAGCAAAGCCCGTTGTTGAGACGGCGCTTGTGCCTGCAGCAAAGCCGATGGCAGAAGCGAAGCCTATGGTTGAAGCAAAACCAGCGACGGAGCCCGGGTCCGTGACCACCAAGGCAGGTGATTCGCTTTACGTTATCGCCAATGCCAATAAGCCAAGCGCTAGCACTAGCCTCGATCAAATGATGGTGGCGATTTTGCGCTTGAATCCACAGGCGTTTTACCAGGACAACGTTAACGCGCTGAAAAAGGGGCAAATTTTGCGTATGCCCAGCGCTGCTGATGTGAATAAAATCTCGCTTGCCGAAGCCAGTAAAGCCGTCAATGAGCAAAACTCGCTTTGGCGTAGTTATCAGGCCGCGAGTGCGCAACAATCAGCGGTAATGGCTGACCCCGGTGTTAGTACTTCGGCGGCTACAAGTTATTCCACGCCAAATAGCGGCGCGCGACTCGAATTGGTGCCACCAAAGTCCAGCGATAATGGCAAAGCCTTGAGTGCGGCCAATGCTGAGACTGCGCGTGTGCGTGAGGAGTTGGTTAGTCGCGAGCGCGAAGCCAGCGACTTGCGCGCACGCGTTACTGAACTAGAAAAGCTTGCAGCCGATAACGATCGCGTGGTTACTCTTAAAAATCAAGAGCTAGCGCAGATTGCCAAACAGTTAGTCGATGCGCGGAAGGCCGCAGCTGACTTAGCTTCGGCGGCAGCGGCGGCCCCCGTTGTGGTTGCGGCACCCGTTGAAACGGCACCTGTAGAAAACGCACCGCTCGAAACTACCCCCGTTGAAACCACACCGATCGATATGGCTGCAACAGATCCAGTGACAACAGATGCGGCAGTAACAGACGCCGCTGCAACGGACAGTGCAAATCCCGATGCGACCGATATTTGGGGTGATACACCGACTGACACGGGCGCAGATACAACAGTGACAACCACACCAGATACGGCGTCCGGTGAAGTCGAACCTGATCCGAATGCAGAGCCTACTGATGGCACCACCGTGACGCCCATAGATGCGCCACCGATTGCCGTGACTGAGGAGACCACTGAAACAACGGAAACAACGGAAACTCCTGTGACTGAAACCGCTGCGGAACCAGTCGCAGAAGCAAAACCTTGGTACATGAATCCGATTACTTGGGGAGTCGCAGGTGCAGGGCTATTGGGCGGGCTCGCGTTATTGCTCGGACGCAAGAAAAAGCCGGTGCGCGTAAACCCGGCACCTACGTTTGCTGATGCCGATGTCAATTTTGGCATCCCATCCATGGCAGCCGCTGCGCCAACTGATTTCGTTTTGCATGACGAGGATGAAGCGCGCATTCGCTCGGCAATTTCGGCTGACCCACAAGATTTGTGGGCGCATCTGGACCTGCTGCGCTTGTATTACAGTCGTCAAGACAGCGCTAACTTCGAAGAGGCAGCGTCGACCATGTTCGGCTTTGTGCTCGATCAAGAAGCGCCGCAGTGGCAAGAAGCGCGCACCATGGGGCTGCAGCTTGTTCCTGGAAGTTCATTGTTCCCGGTCGGCTCAGGGGCCCTGGATTTGCCATCGGCCAATGCGTTTGGCGCTTCTGAATTTGATAATAGCCCGTCTTACGACGCACCGGCATTTGACAATGCCCCCGCTTTCAATGACGAACCCTTGGGCTCGCTTGATTTGGGCGCGTTTGAAGACCTCAACACGCCGAACGAAGATTTGGGTGCCACGATTGTCGCTAAGCCTTTCGTAGCCGAGGCTAATTCGGAAGCGACCTCGGATTTTAGTTTCGATTTAGATCTGGATAGCCCAACGAAAGTCATTGAGCCGATTAGAGCTGAATTTGCGCCCAGCGTCGAAGTCGCTCAAGTCGAAGCGCCTAAGGACGATTTCAACTTTGATTTTAGTTTCGATGCGCCGGTCAAGGCAGCAGAGCTAGATATTCCATCGAAGGCGGCACCTGCATTCAACGTGGGTGATATCTCTTTAGGGGATGTCATCCCTGCACCACTCGATAACCTGGGTGACATGGGTAGCGATGATTTCATGATCGGTGACGATGCCGTTGGTACCAAGCTTGATTTAGCGCGTGCTTATCTCGACATGGGTGATCCAGACGGCGCGCGCAGCATGCTGGAAGAAGTGTTGGGTGAAGGCTCGGACATGCAGCGAAATGAGGCAAAAGAACTGCTGCAGCGCATCGCATAATTATTTGTGCAGCATTGAGATGTAGAAAACGCCGGCTAGCCCGGCGTTTTTGCGTGATATATCCGTGCGTGTTTTACGCATGAATCGCTATTCCAACTGCTGAAGCCAGGCGCTTGCTGATGAAGCGCTGGCCCGGAATGCGAAAGGGGCGAACTGGAATTCAGTTCGCCCCTTTAATTCATGATTTCCGTTTCGAATTTTCTCAGTACCGAAACCGCTTAGTTTTTGCTTTGATCAACCAGTTTATTCTTCTTGATCCAAGGCATCATGTCACGCAGTTTCGCACCGACTTGTTCAATCGGGTGTTCCGCAGTAAGGCGGCGACGGCTCAAGATCATCGGTGCGCCAGCTTTGTTTTCAAGAATAAAACTCTTGGCATATTCGCCGGTTTGAATGTCGTGCAGGGCCTTTTTCATCGCCTTTTTGGTGGCAGACGTTACGATCTTGGGGCCAGTCACGTATTCGCCGTACTCGGCGTTATTTGAAATTGAGTAATTCATATTGCCGATACCGCCTTCATAGATCAGATCGACAATTAATTTCAGCTCGTGCAGGCATTCAAAATACGCCATTTCCGGTGCGTAACCGGCTTCGGTCAGAGTTTCAAAACCGGCTTTAATCAATTCCACTGCGCCGCCGCACAGCACCGCTTGCTCGCCGAACAGATCGGTTTCAGTTTCTTCGCGGAAGTTGGTTTCAATAATGCCGGCGCGTCCGCCGCCGATCGCGGCGGCGTAACTCATTGCTGTCGCTCGAGCCTTGCCGGTGGCATCTTGATGCACCGCGATCAGCATTGGTACACCGCCACCTTGGGCATAGGTACCACGCACGGTGTGGCCGGGTGCCTTCGGTGCCACCATAACCACATCTAAATCAGCGCGCGGCTGCACTTGCCCGTAATGCACATTAAAACCGTGCGCAAACGCCAAAGTTGCGCCGTGTTTAAGATTCGGTTCGATATGACTGCGATAGACGTCCGCAATATGCTCATCGGGCATGAGCAGCATCACGAAATCCGAGCTTTTCACAGCCTCGGCGATTTCCATGGCCTTCAAACCAGCGTTTTCAATTTTGCCCCAGGATGGCCCACCCTTGCGTGCGCCCACCACGACATTCATGCCGCTGTCGTGCAAATTGAGCGCGTGCGCATGTCCTTGTGAGCCATAGCCGATAATTGCGACTTGCTTGGCTTTGATGAGGCTCAGATCGGCGTCTTGGTCGTAAAAAACTTTCATAGTGGGGTCCTTATTAGTTAGTAAAATGTAGTTATTAGTTCTTTTTAATTCGAATTAATAGATGACAAAGATTAGCGCTGACATTCCTCAGTGTTCTGCTCGTCATCCTCGCGAAAGCGGGGATCCAGGTCGGCTTCGTAAAATTTCCACGTTGCGGTTTTGCCCCTGGATTCCCGCCTGCGCGGGAATGACGAACCAAAGACGGTTGCTGCAGCGGCCTATCAAACCCGCAACATTCTTTCGCCGCGTCCGATACCCGAGGCCCCGGTGCGCACCGTTTCCAAAATTGCCGCCGGGTCAATCGCCTGCAAAAAGCCGTCTAGTTTGGATTTATCACCCGTGACTTCAATGGTGTAGGACTTTTCCGTGACATCAATAATGCTGCCGCGAAAAATTTCGGCCATGCGTTTCATTTCTTCGCGCTCAACGCCGCTTGCGCGCACTTTGACCAGCATTAATTCGCGTTCAATATGTGGGCCATCGGTGAGATCAATGACCTTTACCACTTCGATCAAGCGGTTTAAGTGCTTGGTAATTTGCTCGATCACATCTGGGCTGCCGGTGGTCACAATCGTCATGCGGGACAAGGATGGGTCTTCGGTCGGTGCTACCGTCAGCGTCTCAATATTATAAGCGCGCGCCGAAAATAAGCCCGCGACACGTGACAGCGCACCTGATTCATTTTCCAATAGAATCGAAATGATACGCCGTGGCGCCTTCTCTGAATTGAACCAGTCAGCCATTTATAAGTCCTCCGAGGACATCAACATATCCGACAGGCCTTTGCCTGCCTTTACCATCGGCCAAACGTTTTCGGTTTGATCGGTTAAAAAATCCATGAACACCAAGCGATCTTTCATCGCAAATGCCTCGCGCAGCGCGCCTTCGACGTCGCCCGCCTTTTCAATCTGCATGCCTACGTGGCCATAAGACTCGGCAAGTTTCACAAAGTCGGGCAGTGCATCCATATAAGACTCGGAATAGCGCGAGCTGTATTCAATCTGCTGCCACTGGCGCACCATGCCCAAAAAACGGTTGTTGAGATTGATGATTTTGGGCGTCAATCGGTATTGCTTGCAGGTGGAAAGCTCCTGGATATTCATTTGAATCGAGCCTTCGCCGGTAACGCAGGCAACCGTGGCCTTTGGGTTCGCCATTTGCACGCCCATCGCTGCTGGCAAGCCAAAACCCATGGTGCCCAAGCCACCGGAGTTGATCCAACGCCTCGGCTTATCAAATTTATAAAACTGCGCCGCCCACATTTGATGCTGGCCCACGTCCGAGGTAATGAAGGCGTCGCCCTTGGTCACTTCGTGCAATTTTTCGATCACAAATTGCGGTTTGATGAGCTTACTGGTGCGGTCAAACTTTAAGCAATCGCGCGCACGCCACAGCTCGATTTGGCTCCACCAGGCTTTCAATGCCACTTGATCAAACAAATCTTCCTCGCCCTGCAATACATTGAGCTGGCTGATCAATTCCTTCATCACCTCTTTGACGTCTCCGACAATCGGGAAATCGACTTTGACGCGCTTGGAAATAGAGGAGGGATCAATATCGATATGGATAATCTGATGCGGATTTTTCGCAAAGTCTTTTGGATTGCCGATCACGCGGTCATCAAAACGCGCGCCAATCGCGATTAATACATCGCAATTTTGCATCGACAAATTCGCTTCATAGGTGCCGTGCATGCCGGGCATTCCTAGAAACTTCTGATCGCTGGCTTTGTACGCACCCAAGCCCATTAAGGTGTTGGTGCACGGGAAGCCAGTCATATTGACCAGTTGATTCAACTCCTTTGATGCGTTCGCCAAAATTACGCCGCCGCCGGTATAAATCATCGGGCGCTTGGCGCTGGCAATTACCTGTGCGGCCTTCTTGATTTGCCCGGAATGCCCTTTTACGACTGGGCGATAGCTGCGCATGCTGATTTTTTTCGGATACGAATAAGGCGTTTTGGCTAAGGTGATGTCTTTAGGTATATCCACCAACACTGGCCCCGGGCGGCCGGTGCGCGCGATGTAAAATGCCTTAGCCAGCGTTTCCGCTAAATCCTCCACGCGCTTCACCAAGAAATTGTGTTTCACACAAGGACGCGTGATTCCGACCGTGTCGCATTCTTGGAAAGCATCCTGGCCAATCGCGTGCGTCGGCACCTGCCCGGATAGAATCACCATTGGAATGGAATCCATATAGGCTGTGGCAATGCCCGTGACCGCGTTGGTTAGGCCGGGGCCTGAGGTAACCAAACACACTCCAATTTTTTCTGAGCTGCGCGAGTAGGCATCGGCGGCGTGCACTGCGGCCTGCTCATGGCGTACCAAAATGTGGCGGAACTTTTCCTGCTTGCCGATCGCGTCATAAATGTAAAGCA
>JANNYA010000146.1:0-6261 GCA_031409855.1 Rhodanobacteraceae bacterium
GCAGACCTGCCAGAGATGCATCCGGCCCGAATTTGGCTCGATTACATTTATGGCGATGCATTGCGCCGCTTGCGAGATTTCCACGGGGCAGACCTACGATTAGAGCGCGCGCTGCTCGCTCTACGCAAAATGCCGCGCGCACCGGCCCAAGTTCTAAAATTCGTCCATATGGCTAGAGCTGCACTCGTATTCGCACAAGGCAAGCGCTTGACGCCCGAATTGATCGCCGCTGCCGGACTTGAAAGACTTCCTGATCGCGACTTGAGCCTGCCAGAAATTGAGCTGCACGGATTTTACGGCCATTGGCTGAAGCAGCATGGGCAAGATCAGTTAGGGGCGCTTCGCTTGGAAGCGGTCATGGCAGGCTGCATGAAGAATTTCGGCGCGGCGCACTCCTATTGCATTGAGGTTTTAAGAAGATGACGCGCTGACTGAGGCAGCAAACGCACCGAAGTCTGCTTAGCTTTGTAATAACTAGCGAAACGGAAAATTTAGTTGAAAGCCACTGTCGTTTTTGCAAGGCTTTGTCGTACTTCCCAATAACCTGCCCGTTGCGGCGGTTCTTTTGGAGTTTGGTATGCGTTTCATAGTCCTGATCTTGATGTTGTTTGCTCAATTTGCCCATGACCAACGCGGCCGACTTTGAAAATTAAGCTAATTTTGATGGGATTATGCCCGCCATGAACCCGCAGCTCGTAAAACTATTCCGCAATGCGCTCGATATCGCGCCGCCAGAACGCCGCGCTTATCTGGACCTGCATTGCAGCGACCCTAAACTGCGTGCGCAACTGGACAGTTTGCTATTAGCCGCCGAACAAACCGAACGGCCGCTGCCAGAAATCGAGCTGCCGGTGCTTGCTGTTGGACAAGGAACCGGTGGCAGAAATGTCGAGCTAGCGGATCGCAGTGGCGAGCAAGTGGGGGCGTTTCGTTTGCTAAAGCCGATTGGCAGCGGCGGTATGGGCGCGGTCTGGCTGGCGGAACGCATGAGTGGCTTCAGCCAGCAAGTAGCGATCAAATGGCTGCACGCGGGTTTAAGTCAATCGGCAAGAAGGCGCTTTGCCCGCGAGCGCGAAACCTTGGCGAAGCTGGAGCACCCGGGCATTGCACGCATTGTCGATGGCGGCAGTGAACGTGAGTCCGACTGGTTTGCCATGGAATATGTCGATGGCGTAACCCTGGATATCTACGTCAAGCGCACGCAGCCAAGTTTGAGCGAACGCATCGGGTTAATAGTCGCACTCTGCGATGCGGTGCAGTACGCACATCAAAATCTAATTGTGCATCGGGACTTGAAGCCCGGAAACATTCTGGTTTCGACCAGCGGTCAGCCGAAACTGCTGGATTTTGGTGTGGCAAAAGTCTTAGACGACAGCGACGCCACCCTGAGCCGCGCGCCGATGACATTTGCCTATGCCGCACCCGAGCAAATTCGCGGCGATGCGATCACTACCGCAACGGACGTCTATGCGCTAGGCGTGATTTTGTTTGAGCTATTGACCGGCGAGCGGCCGCACAAAGCCATTAACCGCGTCGGCGGCGATGGTAGTTTAAGTTTGCTGCAGGCCATTACCGATACCGACGCGACCGCGCCTAGCCATGTGCTTAGCCTGCAAACCGCGAATCTAATTAAGCCGAAACAGCTCAGAGGCGATTTAGACACGATCGTGCTGAAAGCGTTGAGCCGCGAGCCGACACGGCGCTACGCGTCGGCGCAGGCGCTTTTGGACGACTTGCAGCGTTTTTTGAATTATCAGCCTATCCAAGCACAAGCGGACTCAGCAGGCTATCGTTTGCGAAAATTCGTGCGTCGCAATCGCGCTATGGTAGTCGTTTCAGTGCTGGCACTGCTTGCGGTTTTGGGTTTCGCCGGCCGCTCCATGCTGGACGCACAAACTGCACGGGCGGCGCGCGATCTAGCACAACAGGAAACCGCACGCGCACAGGCGATACAGACTTTTTTGACCGATTTGTTTAGTGATCAGCGACCTGATGCCGCGCAAGGCCGAGCGATTACCGCGAAAGATTTGCTCGACCTTGCAGAGCTGCGCTTGCAACAGCCCGAATTTTTATCGCAAGCATCGGTGCGCGCTGCGTTGTTAGATACGCTGGCCAGATTGCGTTACGACATGAATGATTTTGAATCAGCACTTCGACACAACGAGGCGTCGATCACTTTAGCCGAGCAGCGATTTGGCGCAGGCTCGGCGGAATATGGAATCGCTGTCGTCGAGCGCGCGGACACCCTGTGGTGGCTCGGCCGCATTGACGAAACACTCAGCGAATGCCGGCGTGGGCTAGCAGTGCTGCGGCTTGCCAATACTGAATCAAAGAGTCTAGATATCCAGTATGCGCATCAGATGGGTTTACTCAACTGCGCTGATAACGCGCGCACGGCGGATGATTTTTCGCAAACGGCGGCGTGGCAAAATGAAGCCGAAACGCGCATGCGGGCCTTAGCCGAGCCATCAATGGAAATCCAAGATTTTCTATTGCGCTCGCGCGGCAAACTCGCAAACGCGCGCGGTGATTTTCAGGGCGCGATTGCGGTCAACACCGCACTGCTTACACGCTTGCGTGCCCGTGCCGAGATTGCGCCCTCGGATATTGCCACCTTGCAACACGGGCTGGGCGTTGCGCGTTTTCGCTTGGGCGATTCGACGGGTGCCATCGTTGATCTTGGCGCTGCACTCGCGAGTCACGAGCGCACCTTTGGCCCCGACGCCGTGCATGTAGCAAGCAGCCGCCGCGCACTGGCGCTGGCCTTTGATGATGCTGGCGAATCCGAGCAAGCAAACTTCCACATGCGCCTTGCGCTGAAATCCGCGCGCGCACATTTTGCGCCCGATAGCGCGGATTTTGCGCTCACCCTGCGCGATGCGGGCCTGCTGGCAATATATGAAAATCGCAGCGCCGACGGTGATGCGCTGCTGCTAGAAGCGCTGGCTGCAAACGCGCGCGGTTACGGCCAAAATCACAGTGTCAGCTTGCAAATCCGCTTAGTACTCTGGGAAATAGCGCTCAACGCCCAGCGCTGGCCGGACGCGCAAAAGCAAGCGCAATTTTTCCACGATTTGCCCGCAGCAAGCACGCGATCAAGCACGATTACGCTTGCGATTAAGCGGCTGCGACTACAACAGGCGCGCAGCAAAAACGACCCGGAGGGCATGGCAGAGCAGCTAGCGATGATGCGCAAGTTACTGCCAAATATTGAATTTTTGAGCGATGAGGAACGCGCAAAAGCGCTCTACCAGATGGCCGCAGCAACACTTGCCTTGAATCAGCAAGAACCCGCACATGCATTGATCAACACGCTAACAACACTGCATACAAAAATGCCACAAACCACCCGTAGAAGCAGGCATGTGGGGATTTGGCTAGCGGAGTTACGCGGCACGCAAAAGTAGCGGAAAAGTTCACAGTGCTTAAATCATTGAAATAAAATCCGGTGGTCTTCGGCGCCCTGGCCGCGACGGCGCTCTGAGTTCGTCATTCCCGCGTGCTTTTGGCGGGAATCCAGTGAGCCTGTTTTGCGTTGCACCATTGCAATTAGTTGTACTTCGCGCAAGATCGGGCTGGATCCCCGACTAAAACATTCGGGGATGACGAACCCACATCAGTTTGAATCCCACTCCTAGTGATTGAAGCCTTAAATCGTCAGCAACTTCAAATCCGAAAAGTGCGCGCGCAGATAGCCGCGATCTGCGCTTGCCAATTGGTCGGCTTGTGTTGTTGCATGCGCACCGATTAAAAAGCCAGGAACCATATTTGATCTTGCGCCGCCGGTTTGGCGATAGCGCTTGAAAATTTGTCCTGCCGCAAACAGAGTGGCTTTACTTGACGGTAATAATTCAATTGCCAAGGCATTTAAGCGCCGATCCAAAACTTCAGCTTGGGCGAAACTCGCTGCCAGTTCGGCATAGACGATTTCTGATATCACCAGCGGCCCTGACGCGGCGGCGGTTTCCAGAATGCTCAGCCACGCATGGACGCTGGGCTCGGGCTTGAAAATCGCCAATAGCACCGAGGTATCGAGCGCAGTAATCATCCTAGTTCCTCACCGCGCAGCAAGTTGATCATTTCCTCGCTCGACAGCGTTTTACCCCATTCGTTGCCGTCTCTCGCCAAACAGCCCAACGTCGAGCGCATTTGCTCAAGATTGACTTCGCGTGTCGCTTTTAAA
This sequence comes from Rhodanobacteraceae bacterium, assembly GCA_031409855.1. Taxonomy (GTDB): domain Bacteria; phylum Pseudomonadota; class Gammaproteobacteria; order Xanthomonadales; family SZUA-5; genus JANNYA01. Next base: position 4,184 of record JANNYA010000146.1, read on the forward strand.
TACGGCACGGTTTCGTCAAACACCAGTCGCATTCCGGCTTTCAGCCCAAGGCGCTTGCGAATCGCGAGTGGAATTGTGATTTGACTTTTTTCAGTCAGGGTGACGGCCATTTTGGCAATCCTTTGAGTAAGCGGCGAAGTCTTACTATTTTGTATGCACTGCAGCAAGCGCACCACACAAATTCTCTTTTGATCAGTGGCGGTGCTATCGACAACCGATGAACTCAGTGCGCCCTTCGGCCATCAGTGCTAACGCCTGCGCTTGCGTAATTTCCGTGATCGAATCAAGTATCTCTTTGCCCTTAGCATCAACGTGATAACGCGTCACCTGACCTAAATCAGGTGGCAAATAATCCGACGCAAACGCCGGGTTGGCGACACTGTTTTGCGGCGGCGCTGATTCGTCAGGCACCAAAACAATATTTGTACCACGCATTGGCACGAGCTTGGTGCCGCGCCAAGCATACTCAAGGGTGTTCACGCGCAGCGCAGCCGACATCGCGATTTGACTGCGCAAACGCATGCTTAAGGGATCAATCGCCACATCCGTCATGTCACGCACTTCAGGCGCTTCGGCGAGCTGGTTGTTCGCTGGGTTCCAGCGATACAGTCTTGTTTGGGTCAGCCCTGCGCCAGTGTCGAATTGACTGGTAAGCAGCAGCACGTCATTCCAGCCATCGAAATTAGCGTCCACAATTCTGATCAATGTGGGATTGCAGTCCAGGAGAGACTCAGGCCTGGTGCGCGGATCCTCACTGAACTCTATGACTTGGTCTTTTCCATGGAAGCGAACGCTGAGCCGGTGATGCAGGAGTCTGCAGGCGTCGTTTAGCTCGTCGGCACAATAGCTTGACTTCAATGTGAGCAACGGGCCGGCACGTGCGAGCTGTGGCATAAGTGCGCGTGTTTCCATGCGTGTTATCCATGCTTGATCGAGCGAGTTTTGTTCCCGTGCAGGCGCCTGCCTCACAATTGCAGAGTTCGACGCATCAGAACCGGTACGCTCCGCGCTGCTGTGTGCTTTTTCAAAGGGTTCGATTGCCAACCCGCACTCAGGCAAAAATTCAGCGATCGTCCAGACTGGCGCACCATCGGCTTTGAGCTTGGTCTCACGGCGTGGAATTGCGGCCAAAGCACGAGCCGCATACTGCGCTACGTCTTGGGACGACAGACCACCGCTCACTTCGAGCATGCCGTTTTCGATGCACGCGAATTTTCTTGGCGTGTCACTTTTGTGCTCTGCCTGCCAGAAGCAAGACATATCTGGTTTGGACGTGGACGCACCGGAACCGAGCTCAACAGTCAGTGCAAAAATACTTCCCGCATCAACCAAAATAGCCTCGCTATCGCTACTTTCTGGAATATTTGTTTTGACCTGGCAAACCGCGCTTAGCACAGACACTTCTGGCAAGGGAGCTGCAGTGGATTTTGACGGTGCTTTTTGATAGACCGATGCAGGCGCTTGAGCGAGCGCAGTTGCCAAAAGACCGACCTCTACAAGCGCCAACGCGATGGCGCGACGTGAAAAGCGAGCCCACAGCGAAGTTGTTATGCAGCCGAAATCAAGGCAGGTAATGCACATACAAGCCCATAATAAACCGCAAATCGAATACCGATGCCGCAGCTCGCGCACGCGACACCAGCGCGCCATTGACATAAAATTGCTTTCCCTGCGCCATCGTCGGTCTCTCAAATCGCGAATGATCGCAGCATAGCTGAACTGCGTTACCGATACCCTGCCGCCTGCAGCGAAAATAGCCGCGCGTATTGCCCGTTCGCCGCCATCAGCGTGGCGTGGTCGCCGCGTTCCAAAATGCGGCCGCGCTCAATCACCAGAATTTGATCGGCCATGCGCACGGTGGAAAAACGATGCGAAATCAGGATCGCGATGCGTTCGCGCGTCAAGCTGCGGAAGTGCTCAAAAATGCTCGCTTCAGCGGCGGCGTCCATGGCAGCCGTGGGTTCATCGAGCACTAGAATGTCGGCGTCTTGGCGCATGAATGCGCGCGCCAGCGCGATTTTTTGCCACTGGCCGCCGCTCAGTTCGCGCCCGCCTGCAAACCACTTGCCTAGCTGGGT
>JANNYA010000147.1:0-62103 GCA_031409855.1 Rhodanobacteraceae bacterium
CAGCGCTATTTGCACCGATTAAACTTACCGGAAGGTTTTTTGGTGATCTTCGACCAGCGTAGCGATGCTGCGATCTGGGATGAGCGTATGCAGGTTGAGTCGGCACAAACCGGCGATGGCAAAGCGGTGATGCTTTTGCGCGCTTAAACCGCCAATGTTTTTATGAGTGATTAAGCGCGGCCTCGCGTACTTTTGGCGCCACTCCGTGCAACTGCCTGTAAACTCAACGCATGCACAAACACTTCAACACAGCCGGCCCAAATCGCGCAGAACTGCACCATCAACTCGACCCCTTAGCGCGCATCGAGCTGGCGTCGGTGCTGGATTTGATTGCGCAGCAGCGCTACTTCGTACTGCACGCGCCGCGTCAGACCGGTAAAACCACCTGCCTGCTGGCCTTGCGCGACTATTTGAACAGCCACAATGACTATGCCGCGCTCTACGTCAATATCGAAGGCGCACAGGCGTTTCGCGGTAACGTGGCGCCAGCGATGCAAACGATTGCGTCAATCCTGAGTGAAAAGCTGGCCGAGGCATTAGACGATCGCGACTTGATGGCGACGATGCTCGCCGCTGTGCAGGCGCAAGGTCCGGGCGATACCGTGCGGGTGCTGCTAAAAATGGCGAGCGAACGCGCTAAAAAGCCGCTCGTGCTGTTTTTAGACGAAGTCGACGCGCTCGTAGGTGATACGTTAATTTCCTTACTACGCCAAATTCGTGCAGGCTACACCGACCGGCCCAAAAACTTCCCGCAAACGATCGTGCTTTGCGGCGTGCGTGATGTGCGCGACTACCGCATGACCATGGCGGATGGCGAAGTTATTACCGGCGGCAGCGCGTTCAATATCAAAGCTGAAAGCCTGCGCTTGGGCGATTTTAGTCAGGCAGAAATGACTGCGCTGTATCAGCAGCATACCGATGCTACCGGCCAGGCGTTTAGCGCTGAAGCGCTTGATCTAGCTTGGGAATCCACGCGCGGCCAGCCGTGGCTGGTGAATGCGCTGGCCGAGCAAGCGGTTTGGAAAACCAAGGCGAATCTGGATCGCAGCATCACCATTGATTTAGCGCGTATGCGCGATGCCCGCGAAGCGCTGATTTTGCGCAATGACACGCATCTGGACCAGCTCAGCGACAAACTGCGCGAGCCGCGCGTGCGTGCGGTGATTGAGCCGATGCTGATTGGCGAACGCTCAGAGGCGCACGAAGCAGATGAGCAGTATGTGTTGGATTTAGGGTTGATTCGACGAGACTCAAGGAGCAAAACTACGCTGCCGGCAAACTCGATTTATGCGGAAGTTTTGCCGCGCGTGCTCAGCCGTGTCGCACAAACATCATTGCATCCTGACGACGTGCGCCCAAGCTGGCAAGACGCCTCAGGCCGACTAAACCCACGCCAATTTCTATTGAATTTCCTGGATTTTTGGCGCGAACACGGCGAGGCGATGCTGCGCTCCGTGCCGTATCATGAAGCGGCGCCGCACTTGGTGTTAATGGCTTATCTACAGAGGGTGATCAATGGTGGTGGGCGCATCGAGCGCGAATATGCGGCGGGTTCGGGCCGCCTGGATTTATTGCTGATTGTGGGCGATCAGCGCATGGCCATCGAAGTGAAAGTTTGGCGCACTGGCCGCAAAGATCCGTTGATCGAAGGTTTGCAGCAAATGCAGCGCTATTTGCACCGATTAAACTTACCGGAAGGTTTTTTGGTGATCTTCGACCAGCGTAGCGATGCTGCGATCTGGGATGAGCGTATGCAGGTTGAGTCGGCACAAACCGGCGATGGCAAAGCGGTGATGCTTTTGCGTGCGTAAACAGATACCTGTCTAAAGACAGGTATTACTCACTCAGTGTTGCCTCTAGGCTTTGGTCATGCGGTTCGCGACCGCACCCCACGCCTAAGGAGCAGCCTAATGAATATCTATTTAACCCCAAACCACAGCAAGCCGCAGCCAGCACGCTTTTGCGCACCGGTACGCCCGCAATTGGCGCATGTCGTCCACCTGAGCGAAGGCACGCTGTTGCTGGTGCGAGAAGGTGCGGCCACGCAGGGCTGGCGAGATCGCTTTCGCGCCCGATTGCGCACTTGCGGCCCTTGGAACGAAGTGCAGGTGCAGGACTATTTCCTGCTGACCTACGGTGCTGATGCGCGCCGTTGGCCAATTTCGATGGCCAGCATCGCGCAAATTTTTGCGATAGACCAAATTGACCACAGCATCGCGGTTGCACGCGACAAGCCCGAAGTTCGCGCTTTTTTGAGCTAGTTTTTTTGCACTTTTTGCCTTGGCAAAACGGCCAAAGCAAAGTCGTTGGCACCCTACCACGGCAGGCGGCAGCTCCAAAAGTTCATCCGCCAACGGACTATTAATAAACCACTCTAACAATCATTAATGGAGTTCACTCGTATGAACGTTTCTAATCGGCAGCGCCTTGCGCAAAAAACGGTAATGGCACTCGCCATCACGTTATCGATCGCGCTCGGCGCCTGCAGCAGTAACAACGACAATGACACGGCGGTCGTTACGCCACCGCCCCCCGCACCCAAAGCCTTTGCCAGCTTCGTCGATAAAACCAGCGGCTTGGGCACGTTAAGCGATGGCGCAACCAGCTTTACCGATGCCACCGGCAAATTTGAGTTCACCATTGCCCGCGCAACTACCTTCTTTTTAGGCACCACAGACAAGCGTATCGAATTGGGCAGTGCGGTGCTGGCAGCTGGGTCAACCGCTGATGCCATCGTGACGCCACGCGATTTTCAGGGCGCGCAGGAAAATGCCACCTACAATATTTTGCGTCTGCTGCAATCTTTGGATAAAGATAAAAACATTCGCAACGGCATTGAAATTGACGCCGCGACCAATGCCAGTTTTGCTGCCGCATTTCCCGCAGCCACCACGCTAAATGTCGGTTTGAGCGCCACTGACTTTGAAAACCTGGCGCCAATTAAGGCCGCGATGCTGAGCCTGAATCGCACGCTGATTTCACAGGCGCAGGCACAGGCGAACTTCTCGCTAAATTTTGCCCAGCCCCGCTCTGCATCATTGATTCTAACTTCCGATGATCGCAAGCTGGTCGTCGCGAATCGGCAAAAAGCCAGCGTGTCGGTGATCGAGGTGCGCAACGCCGCCGGTGCGGATACACAAACCTTACTGGGCGAAGTTACCGTCGGGCGCGAGCCGCGCTTTGTTGCCATTGCCCCGGATAATTCGCGCGCTTATGTCACCAGCGCCATTGACGGCACGCTGAGCGCGATTGATTTGCGGCCTGCAGTGCCAGTGCTGTTGGGCACGCCCATTGCGGTAGGCTTAGAACCACGCGGCATCGCGATTTCACCAACGGGGCGCTATGCAGTGGTCGCGAACAGCACGCTGGGCTCGGTCGCACTGGTGGACTTGGCCACGTTTGCAGTAGTGCAACGCATTATTACCGGCGGCAATCCGCATTCGGTCAGCATCAGTAATGATGGCGATAGTGATGACAGCGATGAAACGGTGTATGTGTCGCGGCTGTATTCGGAAGTGATCGATGTTGCGCGCCCAGATGGTTTTGATGACGCCAAGCAAGGCGTGGTGGATCAATTCAATTTAGGCGCTGCGGCCTCCGGCAACTGGGTTGTGCGGCAATTAATTTTGAAGCCAATGGCATCGGGCTTTGCTGCGGATCGGCGCAATTTTTGTCCGCTGACGCGATTAGCGCTAGCGGCGGCGGGCACGGTGAAATACTTCAATAGCGGCGCGGATGGTTTAGGCGCAGGTGCGGCGGCGTTGGCCAAAACCACTTTTTGCCCGGATGTAACTTCAGCCGATATCAGCGCCACCGGCCTGATCGGGGTGGTTGCGCAAAAAGTCTATCCAAACATGCTGAATGCGCTGCTGGTGCGCGGGCCATTATTGTATGTGCCCAACGTCGGCGCCAGCCCGGAGCCACCGGTGCGTTTTAACGTCAACGTGCACGGCTTGGTCGGCGTGCTGGATCGTTTTAGCGGTGTCGAAACGGGTTCTTTCAATCTCAACAATCAAATCAAGGCTGAGGTGCAACCGGCCGAGGGCGTTGAAACGCTGGCGCGCGTGTTTATGAATGACCTGGTTGCAGCGGACGCGGATCTGCGCGGCGAAAATTTTCTATTTGTCAGCCGGGGCGCGAATTTCGTGGTGCGTGCTAAGCGTGATGACGCTGGCAACTTGAGCATCGGTGCGCCGAATGTGGTGCGGCTACAAACCGGCAACTTACCGACCGGTGTGGTGATGACCAAAGATGCCAGACGCGCCTACACCAACAACGAACTTTCGACCTCGGTCAGCGCCTTTGATTTGACCACCAATGCCACGCTGGCCTTGGATATCAATTCCAGCACGCCACCCGCACCGGGCACGCCCGAGCACTTTAACTTGATGGGCAAGATGACCTTTTTCACCGCACTTGGGCTACCCGACAGCGGCCTGCGCACCACCGCGCTGCGCGATATCGTGCCAGTGCGCAACAAAGGCAAGGCTAGCGATAATGGCTGGTCCAGCTGTTCCAGCTGCCATGAAGACGGGCATTCCGACAACGTGACCTGGATCTTTCCAACCGGGCCACGCTCCACGATTGCATTGGAGGGCAGCTTTGCGCGCGGCAATCCGAACGATCAACGCGTGTTTAACTGGAGTGGCGTGCAGGGCTCGTTTACCGATTTCAATAACAACGCACGCGGTATTCAAGGCGGCAAAGGCTTTGCCACCAATGTCGGTGGCGTCGATAACAGCGCGAAAGCCTTCAACCACGGCTTTGTCACCGGCGTCAGCGACTCCTTGGACGCCATGCAGCAATGGGCCAGCACCATTCGCGCACCGATCATGCCCGATCCTACCAACACCGCTGGTCGCGAAGTATTTCAAACCAGTTGCGCCAGCTGCCACGGCGGCGTGAAGTGGACCAAGAGCCGCATCCTGTATCGCAACAACGCCACTTTTGCAGCGGATCCGATTGGCACAAATTTCTTCACCGCCGCCACCACCAATCCACCATTGGACAGCACGTTGTTAGTTGCCGGGCCGCAAATGCGCCAGCTCAATGGCCCAGCCGGGGTCGCACCGCTGCTGTATCTGGACAATGTCGGCACCTTCAATGCCGCTGATGCTCTGCAAATTCGCGGTGCTGGTGCCGTCGGCGGACAGGTCGCACAAGGCTTTGCACCCTTTGGCGCGGCGGGCTTTAATTCACCCTCTTTACTCGGCTTCGCATTCTCAGGTCCTTGGCTGCACGATGGTTCCGCAGAAACGGTAGAAGAGGTATTCGCAAAACACAAATTGCCCGATGGCCGCACTATTGAAGCCACCGTGATTGACCCATTCAACCGCGAAAGCCTGAAGCAATTTGTGCTCAGCATTGACGATCAAACGCCGATTATGGAATCGGATTTGGATCGCTTTGTGCGCCAGCGCGGGAATTGATCATTCGGCCTGCCCCAATCGGCAATGGATTTGGGCAGGCCGTCCATTTGAGAAGGCCAGATTTTTTGCATGTTGGGCGTCTACTACAATACATCCAACCATTGGCTCCAAGAAACGCCCCTACGGAACGCTCAATAAAGTCTGGACTTCTGAATGGCTTGTATCTCCTGCAAAAAACGTTCATCCAATTCATCATAGTCGATGACCCAATGCGTAAAACCATCGACACGCACCGTGCAAATCGCATCCGAGGCAGCATCAAAATCGCCGTTGAATTCCAAGACAAAAAACAGGTGTTCGTATTGCGGATATCCTGGAATCGTCGTCGCGACCAGTGTTGCGGACGCGGCACCAAATTTTCGAAGTGCCACAATAATTTTTGAGCGAATCAGTGGCGCAAGCGTGCTGCTACGCAATGGCATCGCGGTGATATCAAGTTCACTGGCCGTATCTTGCCAATGCTCGGCGCGCGCCTGCGCCTGCTGCACGAGCAAATGAACCTTGTTTTCTTGGTCAAACTCCTTTTTCATGGCGTGGAGTTCAGCCAATGAGCGAAGCGCGTGTGGCGCAATAAAAATATCCAGATCAGCACACGTGATGAGTAGCGTTTGAGCAGCACTAGGATTGCTTTGAATCTGTTGCCGTGCGCGATAAAGTTTGTCCCAGTAAGTTTCTGTGACAGAAGCGTCGAGGGATTTTGCTCGGTATTTTGATGCAACCGAGTCGCGCAGCGACAACCCGGAAGATGCACCTAAGCGCGCTGTTTCAGCGACATCGTTGTTGGCGAGCCTAAGCGCCGATCCGGTATTGCTTCCAGCAGCATTAAACTCGCCAAAGTGGAAACGCGTGAATTGATCAATTAAGTCCCTTGCACGGGTTCCAAACCAATCCTCTAGCGCTGCTTTTTGAAGTGGCGCAATGACCATGGGCAATGGCTGCCCAAGTTGGCGCAAGCGGTCATTGAGGCAAGGATGCGTGTCATAGGTCAGTGCGCTCAAGCAGCATCTCCAATTCAGCTCGGGGCGGTACTGGCGGCTCCCGCAATTGTTGAACCATCGCGTGCAGGCGCTGATTGGTGAATTCCGTCGGAAAATCGGCATCATTCCAAATTCCTGGAGCCAGGTGGCGGCCGTAAAAATGCGCGCCCAAATTGACTCGATAAAGCGCAGCGGCGGCGTCGCTAGCGCTCGTTGCATTCGCTGCAAAGCGATCTGCAACGAACTCCTGGTGGCGCGCTAGGGGAAAGCTCCAGGCATCAAGTTTTGGCAAGAACCAATTGAGAAACAACAGCATGGGCCGCAGCAAAATATTCTCAGATTGCGCCATACGCCATGCGGTTACACACCACATTGTACGCGCGCGATAGACGCGCCCAGATACGACGCCATCTTTGCCCGCATAGTGACCAAATTCGTGGGCAATTACGCTCAATGTTTCGGCTTTGCTGAGGCTCATGAGCAATGGCAATCCGATGCCCATCACATAGCGGTCTTTGCGCCAACCTATACCGGTTTGTTGCAATTGCATAAACGCATTGAGGTCAGCGATCAGATAGACCGCGTCCAGTGGTGGCAAGCCCAAATTACGCAGCAGGGCATCCATATCTTGAAAAAGTGCGGGCGCGTTGGATGGCGTCAGCAGGAACTCATCGTCATCGGCGTCGCGGGCAAAAAAAACCGAGTGAAACGCGTACGCGAATGCTGCAAGTGCTGGCGCACCTACCAGGAGCGCAGCGAATGTCGCTAACCTGCCGCCGCGATCCACTGCTAACGCACAAAGCACAAGCAGGCAAAACAGCAGGATCAAAACAAGGGCCATCATCGCATTGGCTAACAGCAACAAGCGATTGACCCGCGCTTTGAGTAAAGGTGCGTCAACTTCCCCGAGCGCCAGCGCTTCGGCGCGTGTTGCGGAATCAATTGAAAAGTCAATTTTATGCTGAGACATTGCAGTTTATTCATCGAGAAAATCTGGCAAGAGCTTATTACATAACTTTATTCACCAGCGAATCAGCGCTACTCCTGGTTGAAACTCACACCAAACCGCTTTCACACTATTTGGCTTGGGCGAAATGTCGAAGCCTCTTCTGAAGCATTGATCACCCCTCCAACAACCCCGCCCGCATCGCGATAAGCGCCGCTTCAGTGCGGTCACTGATGCCAAGTTTTTCCAAAATCTGGCTGACATAGCCTTTCACGGTGCCTTCGGTTAGCCCCAAATCGCGGGCAATTTCCTTGTTGCTTTTGGCTTTCGCGATTAAGCGCAAAACCTCGCGCTCGCGCGGTGCCAAGCGGGCCACGAGCAATTCTGGCTCCGGCACCGCTTCGCGCAGAATCGCGCGCACGTTGGGGTGGATGCAGGGCACGTTTCGGTGGGCTGCCAGTACCGCGTGATGCAGCTCGGCGGCCAGGGCGTCTTTGGTCAAATAGCCAATCGCACCCGCTTCAAGCACCGCGCGCACTTGCGGTGCATCGGCAAAGCTGGAAAAAATGATGACTTGCACACTTGGCAATGTGCTGCGCAGGCTGCGAATCGCATCGAGTACGCTCATGCCGGGCATGCGTAAATCGCTAATTACCACGTCGGGCCGTATCTGCTCTACAAGCAACAACGCGGCGCTGGCGGAGGCCGCTTCACCAACGACTTCTAGATCAGAAAAGTCTTCCAACACCGCGCGCAGACCTTCGCGCACCACGGCGTGGTCATCAATCAGCATGATGCGTATTTTTTCAATCATATTAAGTTGCTCAATTGGGCCTATCAAATGCCACCGGAAAAATCCGCTGCGTTGCTTGATTCTGCGCGCATAGTCGAAAGCACAATGGTGCGATCTCGACGTGGCAGCGCCGCTTCAATTTGCGTGCCGCTCGGGCTAACGGCGCTGATGCGCAGCGCGCCGCCGAGCGTGGTCATGCGCGAGCGCATCGTGCCTAAGCCCAGTCCTTTGTAATTCGGCTGCGACGTGGAACGTTCGCCTTTGGTGCCACCCATGCCGCTACCATCATCAGTGATGCGCAAAAGTACAATGCGATCCCTGACGCTGGCGCTGACCGTCACGTTGCGCGCATTAGCATGGCGAATCACGTTGGAAACCGCTTCCTGACATAGTCGATACAGCGCCTCCTCATGCGTAATGTCTTGCGCTACATAGTTCTCAAACTGCATTTTTAATTGCAGCGTTTCTGGGATCATTGACGGCAAAAGGCGCTCCAAGGCCGCAGGTAGCCCACCTTCACGCAGGCGCTCTAAGCCCAAAAATGACTGTCCGGTTCTAGAGATCGCTACCGCATCTATGGGTTTGAGTTCGCGCAGCAGGCTGCGCAATTCCGCGAACGCGGTTTGCGCCAGCTCATGAATACGCCCGGCGCGGCGTTCGCCTTCAACCGCATCGCGTTTGTAGGTTTGCGGCAGCGTTTGCGTCAATAGGCTGATTGAGGAAACTAGCTGTGTGACATTGTCGTGCAGCTCCCCGGCCAAACGGTTGCGCTCGCTCAGCACCGCCAACGCGCGCGTTTGTTCGTTGAGCCTAGCGTTCGCAATCGCTAAGCCCAAATGGTCGGCGATCAGCTCTAGCGATTGCCGATCAAAATAATCAAACGGCGTGTTGCCTTCGACATTGATCACGCCGAGCACTTCCAGCCCCTGCAAGATCGGTACCGCCAGTTCCGCGCGCGGCGCTTTGACGCCCGGTGGATTGACATAGCGCGGATCATTGGCGACGTCATTGACCAGCTGGGATTTCGCTTCACGCGCGGCGGCACCCATAATGCCGCGACTGATTGGAATGCGATCTGTTTGACGGATCGCTAATTTGTAGGCACCGCCGCGTACCGACACGACCAAGGTATCCGGGCGTTCCGGATCAATTAGAGGGATGTCGACGCTTTCAAATTCCAACAGCGCGTGCACGGCATCGGCGGTATTTTGCAGAATTTCGGTCAGTTCACCGCCGGCCTGGATGATCACCGCGACCTTGGCAATCAGGGTAAAACGCGCGCTGCGGCGGCGTTCTTCAAGATGGCGCTGGGCGTTGTGAATGGCGATAGCGGCGTGGCGTGCCAGCAGTTCCATCAAACTTATATCGCTTTGTGAAAAGACTCGCGGCGGGCGCGCGCCGATGCCGAAAACCCCCACCAGCACTTGCCGCCAAAGCACCGGCACGCCAATAACTTGGTTATTGCTGAGCTGCGGTAAGTTGATCCCTGGCAAATCACCATAGCGGCAACATACCGTTCGACCGGTCGCTAAAACTCGGCCCGCTAAGCCCTGGCCCGTCCTCATTTCCACGCCGAGTTCTTGCGCGGGCATGCGATACACGGCGGCCGTGCGCACCACTTTGCGGGCGCCGTCGTACAAGCCAATCGTGCCGTCGTCGGCGCCAATCAGCGTGCAGGCGTGTTCCAAAATCAAGGCCAGTAAGTCGTCAAGTTCAAGCTCGCTTGAGATCACTTCGATAACTTTTGCCAACGCATCTAGATGGCGCTGGGCATCGATTAATCCGGCTTCGGTTTGTGCAGGGGCGTGCATTGCGGGCGAAATGCCAATAGTGCCAGTGAGCCCGATTGTGGCACAGCTAGGCAAAGCTTCGGGGTGCCATTAAAACTGAAGGGGAATCTCGGTAGTTTTCGCTGATTCGAGTTTAATGGGGCGACGGCGCACTGAGTTCGTCATTCCCGCGTGCTTACTGAGTTCGTCATTCCCGCGTGCTTTTGGCGGGAATCCAGGGAGCTTGTTCTGGCGTTGCACCACTGCAATTCGCTGTACTTTGCGCAAGTGCAGGCTGGATCCCCGACTAAAACATTCGGGGATGACGATCCATCAGTTTGAAACATTCGGGGATGACGATCCATCAGTTTGAAATATTCGGGGATGACGGTCCATCAGTTTGCATGGGACCCAATGCTTCGCATGGCACCCAATGCTTCGAGCGTTCGAGTGAACGTGCTACGAGCTTAGACGCGTCGGTCACCTCTCTCAGCAATGCAAAACCTTTATGATTACAATGGTTTTGCAAATTGCTGCGCCCGCGCTACCTGCTTGGAGAAAGGCATTGGCTGATTCATTTCCATTGACCGCTTGGTTGCGTTCCGCTGGCGATGGCGATCACGCCGCCAGCGAACGTGCCTACCGTTTGGTATACGCGCAATTGCGGGAATTGGCGCTTAAACAACTTGATCAGAACGCGGGTCATACGTTGACCCCCACCGTGCTGGTCAGTGAGGCTTATTTGAAGCTCACTGGCGGCGCGCTCGCTGGCCTCAATGATCGGCGTCATTTCTTTAATCTAGCCGCCCGCGCGATGCGTCAAACCATCGTTGACAACGCGCGTGAACACAGCGCCCAAAAACGCGGCGGCCTTTTTGTGCGCACGCAGTTGGACGATAACATCCAGGATCACGCGCTCGGTGCCTACCAAGCTTTAGCGATCGAGCAGGCATTTAGCGCACTGGAAATTCAGGATGTGCAATTAGCAGAAACGCTGAGCTGGTGCGTCTTTGGTGGCCTGAGTACACCCCAGATCGCCGCACTGCGTGAAGTTACCGAACGCACCGTGCAGCGCGACTTGGCGCTGGCGCGTAATTACCTAAGCCTGATCCTGGGTGACACGACGTGAATGACAAGATTGAGTCCGATGTTCGGCTGCGGCAAAGCAACCCACCGCTAGCTGGGGCGGCTCCGCTATTTTCGGCGGAGCGTTGGCAACAAATGCGCGTCCTGTTGGCGCTGCTCGACGATGCGAGTAATGATGTGCGCGAAGCCGAATTGGCAAAACTTGCCACCAGCGATCCGGATTTTGCCGAGCAAGCGCGCGCGCTATTGGCCAGTTCGCCCGCGCAATTGATGCATTTGGCCGATGCGCTTTTGCCCTTTACTGCTGAGCAAATGCCAGAACGCGTTGGCCCCTTCCGGCTGCTGGAGCGCATCGGTCTAGGCGGCATGGGGACGGTGTATTTGGCTGAGCGCGAGCACGCCGACTTTGTTCAGCGTGTCGCATTGAAACTGCTCGACGGTTCTAGCGCGCGCCTAGCGCAGTTGGCCTCGCGCGAGCGCCGTATTTTGGCGGCGCTCGCGCATCCCAACATCACTGCCTTCGTCGATGCAGGCACACAGGATGGGCGGGCGTGGATTGCGATGGAATATGTCCAGGGCGAGTCTCTGAGTGAGTATTGTAAGCAACACGATATCAGCGTGCGCGAACGGGTGCGATTATTTGATCAGGTTTGCGCCGCAGTCGCGCATGCACACGCACAACTTGTAGTGCACCGCGATCTCAAACCGTCAAACGTTTTAGTCGATGTCCAAGGTCGCGCTAAACTGCTGGACTTTGGTATCGCGGTGGTCGTTAACAGCGTAGCCGACGCAATGCTTACACCAGCAACGCGCGTTTTCACACCGGAGTACGCCGCGCCAGAACAATTTCGTGGCGAGCATGTCACTACCGCTTGCGACATTTACAGCTTGGGATTAATGCTTTATGAGCTGGTAGCCAACCAGCGCTTATTGATTAAGGATCGCGCGACACGCGAACAGCCTTGGAGCACGGCGGAATTGGCAGCGCATGCGCGCACGCAGGAAGCCGCGGTTAAAGCGGTATCAAAATCTAAGCAGGTAAAAGCACAGCGCGCCCACGCACAACTGCTACAGGGTGATTTGGGCCGCATCATCGCGCATGCGCTCAATCCTGAGCCGAGTGCCCGCTACTCGGCGGTTCCGCTGCTGCGCGAGGATTTGACGCGCTGGCTGCAAGATCGCACCTTAACGATTACGCAGCCCACGACCTGGCAATTGCTGCGGCGGTTTGTGCATCGGCATCGTGCTGCAGTGGCTGCTACAACTGCAGCGTTCGCTGTTATTTTGGTATTAGCAGCAACTGCGGTTTTGCAAGCGCGGGCAAAAACTCTGGAGGCGGCACGTGCGCAAGCGGCTTTGCGACAGTCCGAGGCCACACGCAACTTTATGAACTCGGTGTTTCTTTCAGCAGATCCTTTTTACGGTAAAGGTGCCCAAACCAGCGCGGGTGACTTGTTAGCCGCCGCGCGGATTCGCATTGACCGGGAGCTATCGGCGCAGCCGGAGATCGCTGCAAATCTGCTTTACCAAATTGGCAACGTGTATGTGTCATTGCGTGATACCGAAGCGGTGCGCGAAACCTTGAGCAAAGCCTTGGCTTACAACCAGCGCAGTGCGCAGCCTTCGGCGGCACTCGAAGGCTCGGCGCGGGCGCGGCTTGCGTTTGAAACGTATAATCAAAATCGCGATGAAGCTGCCTTAAGCGAGCTGGCGGCAGCGATTACGGTGCTGCGAATCGCCGAGCCTGAAGCACCGATCGAGCTCAGTGCGGCTCTGCGCATGCAGGGCAATTTGCTCTTTGCCCGCGGTGACCAAAACGCGCTTGCGGTCAGCCGCGAATCGATGCAAATTGCACAGCTTTTTCCGCCTGAGCAATCCGCAGAATATCCCTTGGCTGTGCAAGCGCACGCGAATATGCTGGTGGCATTGGAAAATTTTGACGAAGCATTGGCGGTCGTTGACAAAGCACTTTCCGACCCCCGGACACAGGCGAACGAACAAGCTGAGGTCGGCGTGCGTGGCCAACGCGCGCAGGCGCTAATTGGGCTTAAACGCTACCAAGAAGCCAATGCCGCGTTCACTGCAGTCATTGCGGCGATGACCGCATCGCACGGAGTAGAACATAGCGACACCCGTTTTGAGCGCTATAGCCGCGCCGCCTTGCTGGAAAGTATGGGCCACCTGGATGCAGCCGCACGTGAAGTGCAAGCACTGATCGATGTGCCGGCAAGCGGCAGCGAACACCACATCGCGCCGATCGCGCGTGCGCTCGCTGCAGCACGAATCAGCGAAGCCCGGCGTGCGAAAGACGCCGGCGCACAGATTGAACGGGCAGGCAAAATCGCCTGCGGCAAGCAAGGTCATGCGGAGTTTTGCGGCGCGACTCGATTGTTAGCAGCCAATCTAGCGATTCGTGAGCTTCGTTACGAAACTGCCCGTTCGATCCTTGACGTCGGCGCCCACGATGCAGCAATCAAAGCCAGTGCATTGTTGCGCAATCGCTTGAATCTCATGCGCCTGCGCTTGCTGCGTTCGACGCAGCAATGGGAAGCGGCACAAGAGCTGTTGAGTCAAGCGCGAAAAGCAGAATTGTCGCCGACCGAGGCGGCGCTAATCGATGTTGAAAGTGGTTTATTGGATCTGGCTACGGGCGATCACACGCGTGGACGCGCTGCGCTTGCGCGTGGTCGTGCCTATCTGGCGCAGTCGCTGATCGAGCTGACGCCCCAGATCCGCGAAATTGATGCGGCACTCGCAGCAGCGGAAAATGCGCGGTAGCTCCAGATGCCAAAGTGGCTCGTGTGAAGTTTGTTATGAGTTGGGCGCGCCGCTAATTGCCGTTGAGCTATTGCAGGGTGATGCGATTTGCGCTTGATTGAGCGTTGTTTTTTTGTAGCATTCGGTATTACGATATCTGCTTTAGTAATAGTAGAAGTAATTATGGCTGACGCGACCACATTAACCATTAAAGGACAGGTAACCGTTCCACGTGAAATTCGTGATCGCTCGGGCCTAAAATCCGGCGATAAAATAGCCTTCACAATGCTAAGTGATGGCACGATTGTGATGCGTCCGAAAACACGAACACTTGCGAGCTTAGCCGGATCCTTGACGCGGCCTGAGCAACCCAAGGTCGACATCGCGGAAATGAATCACTACCAAATTCCTGCCGCCAAGCGTGTAGTTAAGCGTCCGCGCTGACTGCGCCGCGCTCCGTCTGAATATGACTATTGCGATCGATACGAATGTAGTCGTGCGCCTGCTGGTTCGTGACGACGAAGCGCAGCGCACTTAGGCCGCAGCCGTTTTATGACATTCGATGTTGGAGCTGCGCGTTTGCCTGGTGTGGAGTTACTTATTAGTTAGCACCGTAGTGCGCTTTGCTCATGTTTTGCGGGAAGAAACTTTTTTGCCTCACGTCACCTCGGGCAAGCCAATGCCGGGTTACCGCTGTCATCCCGGCGCAGGCCGGGATCCATTAGCCGTTTCGGTGACCGGTTTTCGCCGTAGAACTGTCGCAGGTTAAAAATGGTTCCCGGCCTACGCCGGGATGACAATTGTAAGGTGTAGCAAAACTGAAGTTTCTTCAAAGTTAGCATCGTAGTGCGCTTTGCTCATGTTTTGCGGGAAGAAACTTTTTGCCTCACGTCACCCCGGCGCAGGCCGGAGTTCATTTTCTAATTATGGGCACACTTTTGCTACAAACACTCCGGATTCACATCCAGCGCAAATTTCAGGTCAAAGTAACCGCCGCCATATTTTTGGGTTTTGGCACTTTCGTTCTTGCTCACTAACGTGCCTTCGATGCGTTTGTCGTCGTTGCGCTTCAAATCCAAAACATAACTTGCGATATTGCTACTCGCTTGCGAGCTGAGCTCAGGAATGCTGAAGCTGATGTCTGTGATCGGCGATTCCGGATCTAGACGAGCAAAGATGACTTTCACATGGGCCGGACGTGCCTCTTGCGCAGGTAAATAAGCATTGACCGCAGCACTTAGCGCAGCAGCGGGATCGTCCGCCGACTCGATGGCTTTTGCATCGAGCTTGCGAATGCTGAAGGTGATGACGGTTGCGGGCTTAGTTTGATCATAAGGATTAGGGCATGTGTAGGCATAAGCCCCCAGCAAGTTAAAGGTTTTGCCTTCGACGGTGAAGTTGCCACCCGCATCGGCTTTGGCAATGGCAACAGCGGAAAACAGGCTTACGCTTAGTATCAGCATTTTTAGTTTCATGAGAATCTCCAGGGTAGTGAGCATTACGGTTATTCAAAGCCGTTTTGAAATGTGCGATCAAAAACGGGTGCTAGTTCGCTGCTGTGGCCTGATTGCCGGTGATTGACTATTCAAAGCCATTCGCAAACAAGGGCCTAAATTGATAGATCACCGGTGCGGAAAACTCTGAGCTATCGAATGTAGTGTTCCATCGAATCGCAATAGCAGTGATTGCTCGACCCACCAAATTAACGTTGCCGGTAAACGGTATGTTGAAGTTGGCGCTGCCGTTTTGCCCAGGCTGAGCATTGTTCACCGTCACAAATTGATAGCCTAGGTGAAAAATTTCACCCTCTCCGCGTGAAAAATTCGGGTCGGGCTGCGCCGAAGAATAGATTTCGATCACGTAATCGCCATTGACGGTATTGAGCGAGCCGATCAATCTGCCACCCGTAGCTTCGCCAAAAGCCTGGCTCAGTACGGGGTAATTTTGCCCACGATTGGCCATTGCCAGCTGCGTTGAATTGGCATCATTGTCAGCGCCGTTGTAAAGCTCGAAAAAAGTGCCTTGGCCGACGTTGTTATAAATCGAATTGACGCCGATGGTGTTGCTTACGCTGGCTGCACCCGTGGTCGAGCGGATACTGACACCATGGCCGCCATTGTTTTGGATAGTGTTATAAAAAACCGAATTGGAAGTCGGCCCAAATGCGATTTGCAAGCCATTGCCACCATTACCCGCTGCGCAGCCAAGGCCAGAACAATTTCCGCCCCGCACGCCGATCCGGTTGTAAAGCATTGAATTACCGGTAGCGTTGGCACCATCCAACAGCACGCCGTCTTGGGTGTTGTAGATGATGGTGTTTTCGATCAGTTGATTGAGTTTTGTTTCGATTTTTACGCCCGTAAAATTGCCCCAAGCGATTGGCTGCGGCCCATGAGCGCCGATCAAATTGCCTCGAATTCGGTTGTCCTCGGAAGCAAAGGTATTACCCAATAGGGTAAATGCGTTGATCTCAATCCCAACCTCGGTTGCGCTGGCAATGACGTTGCGATGCGCGCTTTCCTCGCCGCCCACCGTGCTTTTTGAATTGCCCGTCAACAAGATGTTTTTGTTGCTGGGTGGGAGCACGCGGTTTCCGGAGCTGGCGGAAAGCACGCCGCCAAACTGATTGCCACGAATCAAATTGCCGGTGCCGCCACTGATGCGCAGCGCCAACGCGCTAGCGCCGTTGTTGAAGGCACCAAATGCCAGGCCTTGGAGCCAAAGCTGGCTGTTGCTCGGCCCACTGAAGTTCAGTCCAACGCTCAAAACATTGCTGCCCCAAATCACAATGCAGCGAGCTGCATTATCACCGTCGCTGAGCGTATTGGGGCTACTGCCCGACTGGCTGAAACCGTCGATCACCACTGGATTGCTGATGGTTGGCAGATTGGTCGTTGGTGCTATGAAGTGCGGACAATCACCGACGATGTTGAAGTTGATCGCATCGGTATTGACATTGGCATTAGCGTCCAAAATAGCTTGGCGCAAACTGCCTGCGCCGCTGTCGTTGGTGTTGATCACGGTAAAAGTTGCGGCGATTGAGGAGCCGCAGGCGACTGAAACAATAAACCCACAAACTAGGATGTAAAAGCGCGGATGTTGTCTGATCATGGTTGTCTCGAATTTGAGGCAGGTCGATACGATAAGGGTGATGGCGTTAAGCTCATTTATGGCGCACCACAAGGCGTTGCCAAGCTTTCAAATCCATTGCGAAAACCATCGCATGCGGAATAGATCACGCGCGGTGAAAACTCCGAAGTGTTGCCATTGGCATCGGTCGCGGTGGCGACAAAATGCCGCCCACTAAAATTGCTGCCCGAAAAAAGGCTGCCAACGGAGACACTAAAGTTGGCAAAGCCGTTTCCCGCGCCGACCAGGCCATTGTTGATCGTCACTGTGGTGCCACCGTGATAAATTTCGCCTTCGCCGCGCGCGGCGGTATCGGCCAGCGCCGAAGAAAACACCTCAACTCGATAGCTGCCATTGGAAGTACTCAGGACGCCGGTGATGGTGCCTGAACTACTGCTGCCAGCCGCCGATTGAATCACCGGATAGTTCAGCCCGCGATTGGCAAAATTTGCGGTCGCGGGTAAGGCATCGTTGTCGGTGCCGTTGTAGCCGCCAAGCACAATGCCAGAATCTCCGTTTTGATAAATTGAATTGCGCGAAACTTTGTTCGACAAGCCGCTGGAAATCACCACCCCGCCCAAAACGCCGTTCCAAACTGAATTGCCGACGATTTGATTGTTAGCGCTGTCTTCGGTGATGGCGATGCCGTGCCAACCGCTGCCGGCATTGATGTCGATGCACGAAGGCGCTATTAAAGTGCAATAAGGATCTTTGCGCCCAATCCGATTATTTTGAATTAAGTTGTTGGACGCGCCCGTCAACAGAATCGCATTACGCCCGCTGTTCACGATGACATTGTTGCGAATGGTATTGCGCGTCGTTTCAACCACAATGCTGTGATTGTTCGAGCCAAAATCATCCACTTCTAAACCTGAGGTGCCAATCAAATTATTGATGATTTGGTTGTCGTTGGAGTCAAGAAAACTACCGCTATTGATCGTGATCGAAAAAATACCACCTGCCAACACATTGCGCTGTGCCGGGGCATCGCCACCGATGCTGCTGGCATCGGAAAAACTACCCAAAATAATATTATTATTGCTGTCCGCTAAGTTGGCAATGCTGCCCAACCTGCCGCCAAATTGATTGCCTTGGACTAGGTTGTTAACGCCGCCATTGAGCAAAAGCGCGGTATCAAAATTGGAGAACACGATGCCCTGAAGCCAAAATTGGCTAGCGGTATTGCCGGTGAATTGAAATCCATTCAAGGTGCCGGTTACACCGACTAAAAGTATGCAGCGCGTTGCATTGTCGCCCGTGGCGCGGGTGTTGGCCGCGCTGCCGGGCTGGGTAAAGCCATTGATGCGCAAACCACTGGTGATGTTGGGCAGGTTACTGGCTAAAGTAATGGTTCGAAAGCAAGTGCCCGGAATATCAAAATCAATAAAGGTGAAATCAGTGCTGGCGTTGGCATTAACAATCGCTTGACGCAGCGAGCCAGCACCGCTGTCATTGGTGTTAGTGACAATTTGCGTAGCAGTAATCGCATCGTCCACACCGGTTTCATACGCGCCGCGATCAGGCTGCGAGCCGATAACGCGCGTGCGGCCAAGCGCATCGACATTCCCAATGACATAAGCACTGCTGCCACTATTGACCGCAGACGAGCTGGTTTGAATTTGAAAGTTGCCACCGGCGGCATTGATAAATTGCGGGTTGCTGTTCAGCGTGCCGGTCGAGCCGCTGCCTTCCAGCCCAATTTTGGTGGCATAGGTGTTTTGATAAAACTTCGCGCTGGTCGCCGTACTTGGTACACCTGTGGTGGTTAGGAAAATATCTTGTAGACCATGCCCCCAAGCAATATTGTTCGCCAAACGAAAATCGCTTTGATCCAATTCAGTGGTGATGACAATGCCGCGCCCCGAATTGTTGGCCACGGTGTTGTTGTAAATTTGAATAAGGCCGTTATCGGTGTCGCAAACGCTGAAATCCAATTCCAATCCGTTGCTCAATGAATTACTGACGCGGTTATTGGCAACGAGGGCAAAAACGCCATCGTTGGACTCAGTGCAATTGACGAAAAATCGATGACCGATGATTTCGTTGTTTCTAATTTCCAAGGTGGCGTTGGCAAATGCATTGGTCAAACTCAGCTTAAATTCGCTGTTCGGATTTAAGTCGATGACCCGAAACCCCTCCATGGAAAAGTAATTTGTGCGCAGCCCCAACATGATTTGCCCATCAAAATCCAAGATGGTATTGCTGGCATTGATTGTGCGAGCCGAGCAATCACTGTTATAGCCGCCTTCCAAGCGCAGCACTTTGTATAAGCGATTGAGCCGCAATTGCGAGTTGCCCACGTTCCAAGTGCCGGTCTTGAACTTAACGAGCATATTGTCCACGCTAGATTGCGCCGCGATCAGGGCCGAATCCAACTCCGCCACCGTGCCGACGCAGCGCTCGCCAAAGCTGGTGCCAGCGTGAACAAGCGGGCTCAACGTCAAGCCAAAAAAGGCCAATGACCAGAAAATTTTCAGACGCATTATTCGGTGTCGCATTTCAACATTCCTCACTGGGGTTATTAGTGGAAACGCAAATTGCAAAAAAAACCGACAAAATCTGTGCGCAAAATTTAGGGTTTGGATCAAATGAACTTCAAAACTGATGCAAACCTCAATCAGCTTGGGCCGAACTTGGCTCCTTAAATGCCAAACACACGCGCTGCATTCATGTCCGTCGCGCGCTCCAGCTCGGCTGCGGTGACTCCGCGTAGCTCGGCGATCATGTCGAGCACGCGCACCAGCTGTGCCGGTTCGTTGCGCGCGCCTTGAAAGCCACACAGCGGTTGATCCGGCGCGTCGGTTTCCAATAGCAAAGAATCTAGCGGCATGTTTTTGACAATGCCGCGCAAACGCTGCGCCCGTGGATAGCTCACTGGCCCGCCAATCCCCAGCGTAAGCCCTTGTTTTATCAAGTTATCTGCCTGCTGTTGACTGCCAGAAAAACTGTGCAGCACGCCCTTATTGACGCCGTATTTGCGCAAACCGGCAATGACCTCATCAACAGCCTTGCGCGCATGCAGCACCACCGGCAAATCAAAATCGCGCGCAATTTTTAACTGGGCTTCAAAGAATTGCTGCTGCGCTTTGTGATCAGCGTCGGCAGCGAAATAGTCCAGGCCAAACTCGCCCACCGCGACCGCACGGTGCGTGCGCAGCCACGTTGCTAATGCGACTAGATGTTCGGCGCGGTGCGCGCTTTGATAGATTGGATGCAGGCCATACGCGGGATACAGCCCCTCGTTTTCAGCGCACAAGGTCGCGATGCCTTGCCAATGCTGTTGATCAATCGCCGGGATCAATTGCGAATGCACACCATTCGCCCGCGCGCGCAACAGCACTTGCGCGCGATCATCGGCAAATTCGCTTACATCTAGGTGGCAATGGGTGTCAAACATTGGGTTTATTTTTTTGCCGCCGTATGAATGGAGGAACCGTTCGCCCTGAGCCTGTCGAAGGGCAGATCAGCAAATTTACTAACGGCGAATGGGACTTCGCTCGCGCTTTTTGCATTGCCGTTGACTCCGTTAGTTCTGACGAGGCTCTGCACTTCGACGAGCTCAGTGCGAACGGTTCTTTCTATCTTAAACCTAAGCACCAAAACAGAGATCGTCAAAAGGTGCGTCGAGTGTTAGCGTCTGCAATGAAAATTTCAATCAATTGAGCTCAAGTTTTATGTTGCCAAGCCAAACGACTTTTGCAGGGGATTCGCCCGCCATAGCAAACAAATTGCAACGTCTATTTGCCTTTGGGCTGTATTTGCTGCTGTGCAATGCCCAGGCATTCGCCGCGTTTTGGGAGCACGATCTAAGGTCAGACGAAGTTGTGCAGCTGCAAAACAGCACCGCGAAAACCGATGCCTCGGGCATGGCACAGGTGCGGGTGCACGCCTGGGTTTACGAGCGCGAACGCAGGCCCGGTGCACGCACCCTGTTTGCAAAATATTTGGGGCTTGATTTGGATGCGATGAGTGCGCCCGAACGTAAGGTATTTACCGAACGTTCGGCGCTGTTTTTGGTCGACGTGCAAAAAAACAAGAAGCTATTGCTTGAGGCTAGCGATGGCAGCAAGGTACGGTTGGCAAAGACCGACAGCTATGGTGCGGTAAACGAATTGGTGATGTTGCCGATCAGTGATCGCGACAGTCTGTGGCAGCACTATTCCGTGCAAGGACCACACACAAGATTTACCGGACGTGCATTGCTGGTACCTAATTTGGGCATTTCGATTATTTCCGATATTGACGACACCGTTCGCGTTACTAATGTGCTCAACAGGCACGAGATGCTGATTAACACCTTTGTGCGGCCACTGAAAGCGGTGCCAGGCATGGCAAGCTTGTATCAAAACGCCGCAGCAGTGCCAGCGGTGCGCATACACTATCTCTCCAATGCGCCGTATGCCTTGTACCCGCTGGTGCAGCAGTTTTTGCAGGGTGCGCAATTTCCCGAAGGCTCGATGCATTTGCGCGCGGTCAGCATTAAACGCAGCCTCTGGCACACGATTTTGCGACGAGAGCACAGCAACCCGCACAAGACCGAAGTGATTGAAAGCTTGCTGCAAGATTTCCCGGAACGCACCTTTGTATTGATTGGCGATACCGGCGAGCAGGACCCGGAAATTTACGGTGCTGTTGCGCGTGCTTATCCTGATCGAATACGAATGATTTTGTTGCGTGATGTCACGGGTGATGCGCGCAATAGCGCACGCTTTCTGCGCGAAATGCGGGGCGTGCCAGCGGCAAAGTGGCTGCTTTTCACCGATGCCAATGTGCTTGATCTTGCAAGCGCAAAAATAATCGACTCCACCTTCAAGGCGCCGCCGTGAGCGAACATAACCCCGAGTCGGCAGTTGATCAGCGCAATCAAGCGCTATTTGCCGCATACGCCAAACCCGGCGTCGTGGGCTTAGCCGGTGGCGCGCATTTTATTGACCGCACTATTCGTAAAGTGCAGCGGCATTGGCGCGCTGATGCGCCCAGAAGCCTGTATTCACACGCGTTTATTTGTAGCGGTGTGCGCGCGGATGGCCAGCATTGGCTGTTGGAATCAGACTTAGAGCTACGCCATAAACAAATCCGCTTAGGCGTACAAGAAAATCGTGCCGCGAAGTATTTCAGCGCCACGGACTATCCGAATTTGGCGCTGCTGGACTTCCAATTGAGCCCCGAACAAACCACCGCGGTGATGACTAGCGCGCTGGATTTACTCGCCGGTTCAGCGACTTATTCGTTGCGCGAACTGCTGGGTACGCTTATTGCACTGCAGCGCCCTACCTTGCGCAGCCGCGATAATTTACTCAGCCGTGAGGGCGCGGTGTTTTGTTCGGCGATGGTGCAACATTGTTTTAAGTCGGTAGCGATTGAATTTGCTAGCGGCGTCAGTATCAAAAACACGACCCCAGAAGATATTGCAGCCACCACCGCCTTGCACCAACGCTATGCGGTGATTCGCTCGGATTAGCGGTTGCCAAAATTTTGTTGCCCCCACTCCGTCATCCCCGAATGTTTTAGTCGGGGATCCAGCAATAACCACGCACAAGATGTAAATCCACTGGATTCCCGCCAAAAGCACGCGGGAATGACGGCTTCAACTTCGTTAGCGCTCGCTTTATTGCAATAATGCCCAGCTCTAGAACCTTGTGAACGCCAATGATCAATAACGACATCCTGCGCAGCATTCGCTACATGCTTGATTTGAGCGATATCAAGTTGGTGCAGATCACCCAATTGGCTGAGCCAAAATTTCCAGTTGAGAAAGCCGATGTCCTCAACTATCTAAAAAAAGACGACGATTCAGACTACTTGGCCTGCCCTGATGTGATGATGGCGCATTTTTTGGATGGCTTGGTGCTGCACTGCCGGGGCGACAGCCCGAACGCGACGCCTAGGCCGCCAGTTGCTCGCATCACCAATAACGTGGTGCTGAAAAAATTGCGGGTGGCGTTTGAGTTGAAAGATGCCGATATGCACCAGGCATTTACTGATGCCGGTTTCCCGGTTTCCAAGCCTGAGCTATCCGCGCTATTTCGCCAAGCCGAGCACCGCAATTACCGCCCTTGTGGCGATCAAATGCTGCGCAATTTTCTGAAAGGGCTAACAATGCGTGCGCGCGGGTAAATTTGGCGACCTGCATCATTTTGCTGCCGGATTTGCTTTCGCAGAAGCCTTTGCCGCCTTGCGTCCGCGCCAAATATGCACTGGCAGTGCAATCAGCGCCGCCAGTCCAAATAGCCAATGCAGCAGACTCGTTGCCGCACGCCAGGGTTCATCCGCCAAGTAATAAAGCATCGCCGCGCTGATTGTCAAAAGCGCAAAAATTGCCAACAGAAATGCGCCAGTGATACGGTTTTGCCGATTCAGCCAGCCGCGTTTAACGTGCGCGGTCCAAAGCACGCCGACTAGCCACAGCATCGGCATGGCAAGCGCGCCATGTAGCACCAGCCAACGATGTTGCCAGGGCGAGTGTTCGGCGCCGAACTCGCTTTCGATACGCACAAAAGTTTCCAGGTAAAGCCACGCCAGCCCACTGAACAACAATGCCCCGCCGATCAGATACACGCCGCAGCGTTGCCAGTGCGGCAAAGGCATGCGCTGGGCACGACGATTTCGGTGCACTAATTCGCCTCCAAATAGTGTGCGCTTGCGCCGAATTGCCGCAAAACCGCAACATTGTGTGGCGTCAGCAACGCCACTTTGCTAAGCGCATCAGCTATCGCTGCGGTGGCTGCAATCACACTAACACTGGCGCTGCCGCGAAAACCGCCACGTGTACTCAGAATGGTTGGGTGACGGCGTCCAGTAGCGTTTGTGCGCCAATGCAGCCTACCGCCACTGCTTGCCAGCGCCTGATTCGTTAGTTCTAAACTGACATTACGCAGCGCGCCGGTACCCGGGTCGCGCAGCTGCACGGCGATTGGCACTGTGCCAAACACCCGTAAATCACCCCCTGCATTCACCACCGCACTGCGGATTCCCGACGTTTGCAGCGCTGTAATTGCTAAATCCACCGCATAACCTTTGGCGATGCCGTTTAAATCCAGCCGCAGCGGCCGGGCAAAGCGCACGTTCGGGCCGTTTTGGCGCACGTAGATATAATTACCTTCGGCTTTTTTATCGGCGCTCGGATCAAATGCACCTTTGCTGGCATGTGCGATCTGCAGCGCCAACGTCAATACGCCTTGCAACAACGGTGACGCACTAAAGTCCTGCGCAAACGCGAGCGCATTCAAGCGGCAGAGTTCACTTTGCGGATCAAACAAAGTCATACAGTGATGCGCGCGCGCGATTTCGGCAAACGCTTGCGTGATCGCACTTGAGGCCAAGTCGGAATTCTCAGCCGTTACGCTAATTTCCACCAACGTGCCCAACCAAGGCTGGCAGCGGCGCAGCGATTGCGTCACTAATGCGCCAATTTACTAGACGCGGGTGCTGAGCAAAGCATGTGTCGCCAGCAGCCGCTTAACGCCATCGGTAATGTGCTTACACGATAAAGTCGCGCTGGAAATATTTTTGATGTCGCTATCGAGTTTTAGCACCGCGCCGTCACGTTTGCCACGAAATTGCGCGCGCCAATGGGCATTGCGTATTTGATCACCATAAGTTTCGCGATAGTCCATTACCTCGATCGCCTGCACCGCGCCGCTGGCATCAAGCAGCACGGCATAGGTGATGAACTCATGTTTGCCTAAAACCTGATCAATGTAAAAACTTTCGCCGCTGGCCGCGCGCCAAATTTTAAGATCGGCATTTCGCACCGCCACGCCGCTGCGTTCGCTGATTGTCTTGCGTTGCGCATCACTCAAAGTTAAGGGCACCGCCGTCCACTCAGCACCCGGCAACAGGGTGTTTTGCGCTTGCTCCACGTTGAAATACACCGTGGCATAGCCAGCCGAGGCATAAACGGCGGTGGCGACGGCGAGCAATTCACGAACGCCACGCATCAGAAGTTAAATCCGACTTTCACACGAAATTCGTTCTTGGTGTCTTCTTCCAAGTGCAAATCATCGTCGTAGCCAGCGCTCGTGATTGGGTCGATACCGATAGGGTAGGCGGCCAATGAATAGCTTGGGCTGCCCTGCAGCTGGCGCAAATAGGTTGCAGTCACATAAAAGTTTTCGCTGCCATAAGTCATTGTTGGCCCCGCAAAAAACGCATAGTGATTGTATTCGCCGTTCAAGATATCGCTGGTGCGTAAGGTTTCCACGCCAGCGTAAAAATTGGGTGCAAAGCGATAGTTAAATGCACCATTAAATTTGATCGCAAACTCATTCTCTGTGGCGTCGTCTTCCGGAAACTGGCGGCGCTCGGATTCAATCGCCAGATTAAAGACCGTCACCAATTGATCGTCCAAAAAATTCTTTTGCAGAATCAGTTTGGGCTCAATCGAAAACTGTTTGGTTTTTGCGCCGTCGACGCGCGGATACCAAGTGCGATACAGCGTTTCCACGCCGATAGCCAAGCCGATGCCGTCTTTATAAACCGATAAAAAGTTGTATTTCAGCGCACCTTTGTAGGCAGATACTTTGCTGACGTCGATATCGAGCGGATAGACTTCGGCGCCCGCAGAATCCAGCGGGAACGCGTTTTTAGCTTTCATGTTAAACGCTTCAATCGCAAGCTCGCCGGTCAAACGATCCGTCAAACCATGTTCCCAGCGAAACAGGAAATCGTTGGCTTTGTAACTGCCTACCGTTTTGTCCCAGCGATGAGTGAGCAAGGTGGAAAAATCATTTTTGCCTGCTGGCAGGGTGTCAGCGGTGGTGGCATAGGCAAAGCCACCTTCAAGCGCCACGGCGGGTGTTGAAAGGGCCACGGCTAAAGCCAAGGCGCTGGTGCGGTAAAAATTCATAGTGATTTTGCTGTTGGACGGGACGCGCAGAGCATCGCAGATTACGGCACAAATGTAAATACGAGCGATTCGCAATTGCGTTTGCCGCCCCCGAAAAGCCGACTAACTAACCTAGGCGACTCACTCTGAACGCCACCACAAAGCAATCCCATCGCTCATGCGCTTAAAAAAACCGCCTTCAGGCACCGCTTTCAATGCGACTAAATCGCGTTCGGCAACCAGCTTGTCGTCCAGCCGAACACGCACCTTGCCAAGCACTTGGCCTTGCGTGATCGGTGCGGTGAGTAGGCTGGGCAGCTCCATACTTGCCGCTAACTTTTCGTAGTGTCCGCGTGGAATCACGACGCGTAGCGGGCTTTGCACACCTAGGCTAACGGTATCGGTTTCGCCTTTATATAGCTCGGGCTCTTTCAACACTTGATTTGCGGCATAGAGCTGATGGCTCTCAAAAAAACGAAAGCCGTAATTCAACACCGCTTGCGACTGTTGCGTGCGCATCGATTCCGATTCTGAGCCCATAACGACTGAAATAAGCCTGAAATCTTGCCGTTTTGCTGAGGCTACCAAACAATAGCCCGCATTTTCGGTGTGGCCGGTTTTCATACCATCGACGCTTTGATCGCGCGCCAAAAGCTGATTGCGGTTGTATTGTTTGACGTTATTCCAGGTGAACTCGCGCACCGAATACCATTTATAGAAATCTGCATGGTCGCGAATGATAATGCGTGCCAGCTGTGCGATATCGGCTGCAGTGCTGTAATGGTTTGGATCACTTAAACCCGGCGCGTTGACAAAGTTAGTGCCAGTCAGACCGAGCTTTTGTGCATAGGAATTCATCATCCCAACGAAGGCTGCTTCGGTACCTGCGATGTGTTCACCAAGGGCTACGGTCGAGTCATTACCACTTTGCACGATCACGCCAAGGATCAACTGCTCGACCGGAATTTTGTCGCCCACTTTGGCAAACATACGCGAGCCTTCCATGCGCCATGCGTGTTCGCTAATTGTGACTTCGTCAGTTAATTTGAGGCGGCCAGCACGCAATTCCTCAAAAATGACGTAGGCGGCCATGGTTTTGGTAATACTGGCTGGCTCTACCCGCAGGGTTGAGTTTTGTTCCGCCAACACCTGGCCAGTTTCAAACTCCACCAAGATATAACTTTTGACCGGTAAAACCGGCGCGGCTGGGATTGGCATGGCGCCGGGCTGCAGGGTTTGCGGCACAGGTACTTGTGGTTTTGGCACCGCCGGTGTTGCAACGGTGGGTGCCGCAGGCGATGGCACTGCTGCAGGCTGTGCAACCGCGCTGGCAGCAACGAAAAACGCGCACACACAAATGACGTGCGCAAACAATTTAAAACTATGAAGTGGAGGCATGCCGAACTTTATAAAGAGTGACTGGACGAACGTTGCGGCGATAGCGCTATTGAACAATCACTTTAGGGGCGGCAAAACCGCTAGCTTTCAGCTTTTGACTCATGCTATCGGCGTCGGCTTTGCCGTTAAGCGGCCCGAGTACAACGCGATTGAGCTGATCTTGCCCGCTGATTACCCGCGCGTCGCTGAATCCCGCGTCCAAAAGCGCCACTTTTAGTGCATTGGCATTGGAGAAATCACCAAAAGCGCCGCATTGAAGCAACAGCAACTGTGAATCGCCGGGAATTTGTAGCTGGGTGGCACCGGGCGATGAAATGATTCCAGCGGTCGAACCCCCCCGATAACGCAAGGAACCATCATTTAACGCTAGCATGCTTGTCGGTGCAACCTCGCCGGGGGTGATGGTGACCACCTCCACCTGCGCCGTGCCTTGCTGTTGCATACCCAGCTTTAATGCAGCCACATAGGACAAATCAATAATGCGATCCCCTACAAACGGGCCGCGGTCATTGATGCGCACGACGATACTTTTCTGATTCGCCAAGTTGGTGACGCGCGCATAGGTGGGAATCGGTAATGTTTTATGTGCAGCGGTAAAGCTATACATATCGTACGGTTCGCGGTTGCTGGTCAGCTTGCCGTGGAATTTAGTGCCATACCACGACGCCACGCCGCGCTCAATATAACCCGCCCGGCTGGGCAACAGGCCATATTTTTGCCCAAGCACCGAATAGGTCGGCGGATTGCCGTAGCGCGCGATCGGCTCAAATTTCGGCACGGGTTCTGGGATTTTATTGAGATCCACCGGTGCGGGCGGTGCGCCGTCGTAGTAACTCTGTGGTGCTGACGCCGAATGCGAGCGTGACTTCACCGGACTTGAGCCACACGCCGTCAGCAATAACACAAGTGCGGCTATGCTTAAACGCAGGAACAACCGTTGCACTGACCCACTACACTGGAGCGCGGTTAACTGATTCATGGTTTCGCGGCCCGCTGCATTTCGCGCGCAATTTCACCGGCAAGCTGGTGCACCGCCATCGCATACAGGGGCGAGCGGTTGTAGCGGGTAATCACGTAAAAGTTTTGAAAGCTAATAAAATGTTCCGGGCCAAGCTCACCCTCTAAAACGATCATGCTGGCCTTGGTATCAGGTTTGGGCTTGGGTTCGGCGCGCGTTCGTAGTACTCGATAGCCCAACTTTGCCAGCGCTTTAACGGTCGTGGTGGGTAATACGCCCGTGTCAGCCACGGCACCGGCGTGCTGCATGATTTTTGTGCGTGCAACGACTGGCTGGCCATATTGCCAGCCGTGCACATTAAAATACCGCGCCACGCTGGCAGTGATATCACGCTTGCTTTGCCACAAGTCAATCACGCCATCCGCGTCGCCATCGGCGGCAAAATTCACATAGCTAGTCGGGATAAATTGGCCAAGTCCCATTGCCCCGGCGTAGGAACCCACGGCTTTGGTGGCATCAATTTTGATCGCGGGGTTTTGCGAGAATTTTAGAAATTGACGCAATTCACCGGCAAAAAACTCAGCGCGCGGCGGATAATAAAGCCCAAGCGTTGTCAAGGCATCAAGCACGCGATATTTGCCGACGTTTGCGCCATATAGAGTTTCCACACCAATAATCGCGACGATGTAATTCGCAGGCACTTTGTATTGCGCTTCCGCGCTCGCCAAAGCTTCACGATTTTCTTGCCAAAACCTCACACCGCCCGCAATACGCGCCGGGGTTAAAAAAATCGGCCGATAATCCTTCCAAGGCTTGCCTTCAGCAGGTCGGCTAATCGCATCAATAATGCTTTGCTGATACACAGCACCTTCCAACAATCCCAGATAGCTTGCTTCCCGGGTGGCGTCACCTTCAGCCGCCAATTTTGCCAGCGCTCGCATTCCCGGATGTTTTTCCACCGCTAGTGCAATCTGCGCTTGCGGCAAACCAGCTTGCGCTGCGGCGTTCAAAGAAATACTGAGCAATGCAGCCAAAAACAATGCCGTGCCACTGACATAAAGACTTTTTAAAATTTGCATTTAGTGCTGTCCCTGCGCTGGGCTTTGCTCGCCCAGTAAATGATTCGAGCGTGCGCGCTCAAAGGCTACGGCACGCAAAATATTGACCGCCTCGCTCAACGCGTAGTCACTTTCAATGGCGGGTGTGGCGTCCTCGCTGGCCAAGGGCATTTGCAGGGGCATTTGATTAAGGTGCCCAGCCAAATCGGCTTCGACGACGGGGCGTGGGCCTAATTCCGTGCGCGATAAGCTCAAAGAATCCAGCGGTACATCCGGAAAAATACCGCGTGCTTGGATTGAGTTGCCGCTGGGCGTGAAATAGCGCGCCGTAGTCAAGCGTAGGCCGTCACCGTTTGATAGTGGTAACAAAGACTGTACCGAGCCTTTGCCGAAGCTTTTTTGCCCAACGATAATCGCCCGGTGTTGGTCTTGCAGCGCACCCGCGACAATTTCGGCGGCAGAGGCGCTACCTGCGTCGATTAAAACGACCATCGGCACGCCTTTTAAGATATCGCCAGGTGTCGCCTTCATTTCAGTATTTGCGCTCGGTTGGCGGCCTTTAGTCGATACGATCGTGCCTTGCTCCAAAAATAAATCCGCCAATCCCACCGCCGAGGTGACAAATCCGCCTGGGTTGCTGCGTAAATCCAGCACCAGCCCGCGCAAGGGCTTACTGAGCTGGAGCTTGCGCAATGCCTCTTCGGAGCTGCGCACCGTGTCATTTTGAAACGCGGCAACGCGCAGTAAACCCATGCCGCCCGGCAAACGCTCGGCTTTCGCACTTTTTACTTGGATCACTTCACGCTTGAGCGCCACTTCAAAGGATTCCACACCCACACGCTCGATTTGCAACTTAATCGCCGAGCCTGCCGTGCCGCGCAATAGCTCAACGCCGGCATAAGCGGCTTCACCTTCAATCACCGCGCCATCAATACGCGAAATCACATCGCCCGGGCGCAAGCCCGCGCGCGCAGCCGGGGAGCCGTCCATCGGGCTGACAATTTTTAAAACGCCCGCATCGACCTGCACCTCAACACCCAAACCCGCATAAACGCCTGCAGTTTCATCGGAAAATGCTTCTAAATCCTTACGCACCAGATACTCGCTGTGCGGGTCTAGCCGCACGAGTAGTCCGTGAATCGCCGCTTCCATCAGTGCGTGGTCACTAATCGGCTCAACAAAACTGGCCTGAACCTCACGAAAAACTTCGGCAAAACGCGCAAGCTCCTCAACGCTGACCTGCTTATTTTCCTCTTTGCTTGGGCTAGCGGGCGATGGCGCTACCGCAGTGGCAAGGCCAAGCGCAATAGTCAGTGCAGAAAGCATGGCAACAAATTATGTAATTAACGGTTTACAGTATCGCACAAGTTTTTTGCGGGTGCCTTCAAAAAAACGAAGTCGCCGCATTAGGCGGTATGCACGATAGTTTTGCTTCGCTACTTAAAAGTAGTTCAGCCGCAAGGCCCTAGCTACTTGATGCCGTGCATTAGCTTGTTAATACGCGGGGAGAACATCAGCAGCAACAGACCAAAGCCAAAGCCAGTCCAAGCAATCATTGTGTAGGTGCTTAGATAAGGTGCCATGCCGCTGCCAGCACTACCGCCCGAGGCGACTGAGGCCACGGCACCGGCGGCAAAATTCCCGATTGCCGTGCACAGGAACCAAGCGCCCATCGCCATCCCGGCGTCGCGCGGGGCAGCAAGCTTGCTGACCATCGACAAACCGATTGGCGACAAGCACAACTCACCCATGGTGTTGATCAAATAGACCAACATCAGCACTTCCCAGGAGATTCGCCCGGTGCCGAACTTAATCGCCAGCACCAGCGTGCTGAAACCGATCGCTACCAAAATCAACGCCAGAGCAAATTTACGTGGGATTGAAGGATTGATCCCGCGCGCCTCTAGCAGCGGCCAGGCCCAGGCAAAAGCTGGAGCGAGCAGAATGATGAAAACTGGCCCAGCCGACTGGAACAAGGTGAAATCAAAGGGCGCATCGACGAACTCCTTAGCGAAGAAGTTCAGCGACGAGCCGGCCTGTTCGAACATGCCCCAGAACAGAATTTTGGCGAGAAACAGCAGCAACATCGCGATGTAGCGGTGCATCTGCACCCGGTCACCGCTGCGGTGCGCGCTGACCACAAAATACACCGCCAGCCCTGCCATCAGCGCCAGTAGCAAATACCCGACCAGTGCCGCTCGGCTCAGCAGCAGATAAACCACCGGCACTGCCGCCATGCAGCCCAGCAACACCTTCAATGGCCGGGCAAAGCTTGTGCCGCCCTCGGGCACTTGGCCGACGTGACCTAGCCAGCCACGCAGCAGCTGGAAGACGATCAGCCCCAAAATCATGCCTATGCCGGCGGCAAAAAACCCCCAGTTGTAGCCAAAGCGTGCGCCAATCAGCGTGCCGCAGATCAACGGGGCAAGCGCTGCACCGGCGTTGATACCCATATAAAAAATTGTGAATCCCGAATCGCGCCGGGCGTCGTTGGGCGCATACAACATCCCCACCATCGTCGAGATATTCGGTTTGAACAGGCCGTTGCCGACCACGATTACCGCCAAGCCCAATAAAAACCAGCGTATGTCCGGGATTAGCAGCAGAAACATGCCGGCCGCCATAATGCTGCCGCCAAGCAGGATTGAGCGCCGGTAACCGAGGTATCGGTCAGCGACGAAACCGCCAAAAATACCGGTGGCATAAATCAACGCTGTGTAAGCACCGTAAGTCAGGCTGGCTTTGGCTTTCGCCTCACCCTCGGGTAGCAAGCTAAAAAACGTCGAGGCGACATACACCGCCAGTAGCGCGCGCATCCCGTAAAAGGAAAATCGTTCCCAGAACTCGGCACCGAAGAGCATCCACAGCGGCTTGGGGTGATCGAGAAACTCACCTGGTGGCGGTGGTAAGAAATCCCCTTTAGCGATAGGTGCGTGGCTCATTCTTTAGGCCCAAAATCCTTAAACGGCCGCGATTATTGCATGCAAGTCGCGGCATTGTTCGCATTGAATGAATGCCGGATTTGCGTCGCAGCCGCAATAAGCCATGCCGCAATCCTGTGGACAACAATGGCTAATTCCACGAACAAACCACCTTCCCACACTGGCCTGAATCCATCAAATCAAAGCCTTTTTGGAAATCATTGATATGAATCTGGTGTGTCAGAACTTTTTGCAACGGGAAACCGGTAAGCACCATTTGCGTCATTTTGTACCAGGTTTCATACATCTTGCGACCATAGATTCCCTGCATGGTCAGGCCTTTAAAGATAACTTTATCCCAGTCAATACCGGCACCTTTGGGCAATATCCCCAGTAGCGCGACTTTGCCGCCGTGATACATGCAATCGAGCATGTCGTTAAATGCATGCGGGTTGCCGCTCATTTCCAGCGCCACATCAAAGCCTTCCATGTGCAGATCTTGCATGACTTCTTTTAAAGATTGTTTAGAGACGTTCACGACCCGGGTCGCGCCCATATCGGCCGCCAGCTTCAAACGATAGTCATTAACGTCCGTGACCACCACGTTGCGCGCGCCTATATGTTTGCAAATGCCCGCAGCGATAATGCCGATTGGGCCTGCGCCGGTGATCAATACGTCTTCGCCGACGACGTCAAACTCCAACGCACAATGCGCGGCGTTGCCGTAAGGGTCAAAGAATGCGGCCAATTCGGACGAAATTTGATCTGGAATCGGCCATAGATTGCTGCTGGGAACTGAAACATATTCCGCAAACGCGCCCGGCCGATTGACGCCAATGCCGGTGGTATTCGGGCACAAATGCTGTTTGCCAGCGCGGCAATTCCGACATACGCCACAGACCACATGGCCTTCCGCACTGACGCGCTGGCCCAAGCTGTAGCCACGTACGCCCGCGCCCATTTCCACGACGCGCCCGACAAACTCATGACCAATCACCAGCCCTGGCTTAATCGTGCGTTGGGACCAGTCGTCCCATTTATAAATGTGTAGATCGGTACCGCAAATCGCGGTTTTTTCGAGTTTTACCAGCACATCATTTGGGCCAATCTCGGGCACCGGCACTGCTTCCATCCAAATGCCCCTCTCGGCTTTGGTTTTAACCAGCGCTTTCATCATTTGCGTCATGGGGGATTCCTGAGTTGGTTTTAGAAGGCTGATTTTGCCGGAAATTTATCCGAGATAACCGGCCGGTTCGATTTTTAATGCCCAAAGCCTTAGCATTCGCGCTTTAGAGTTCAAAGTGTCTTGATGATCGCTGCAGTAAATTCCGAAATCAGAGTAAGAAGTGCGCGATTCAAACTGATGTGGAATCGTCGCGTTTTCCACGAATCTGTGCCCCGTCATTGCGAACGCAGTGAAGCAAACTCGTCGTTTAAAGCTAGATTGCTTCGCTGCGCTCGCAAAGACGAAGTTCATGGTCTCGGGGCAGCCGCTTTGTGGCTGAAAACTCGAAATGACGAAGTAAAGGTTCATAGTCACTCAACTGCTCGGACAACACGATAGATGTACAACTTAGCGCGGCCACTGCTGTTTAGCTTGGACGCCGAAGCCGCGCACGGCGCCGGTTTAAAGGCCATCGAAGCGGCGTATCGGCTGGGTTTGAACCCGCTGATGGCGACTACGCCCAAGCCGCTGCCGGTCAAATTACTCGGTTTGGAATTCAGTAATCCAGTTGGCCTGGCGGCGGGCTTGGACAAAAACGCCGCGCATGTCGATGCGCTCGCCAGTTTGGGTTTTGGCTTTATTGAGGTCGGTACCGTTACCCCTAAAGCGCAGCCGGGCAACCCCAAGCCGCGCATGTTTCGCTTGCCGGAATTTGACGCCGTCATCAATAGACTGGGCTTTAACAACGGCGGCTTGCCGGAGCTTCTTAAAAACCTGGAATGCACCCGCTACACGGGCGTACTGGGTATTAACATCGGCAAAAATAAAGACACCGCCAATAGTGATGCACTGAGTGATTATCTGACTTGCCTGCGCGCTGTGTATGCGCGTGCCAGTTACGTCACTGTCAATATTTCCTCGCCCAACACGCAAGGCCTGCGTGATTTGCAACAGTTAGATGCACTAAAAGCATTGCTTGGCGGGCTGCGCGAGGCGCAAATCAATCTGTCGACGCAGCACTGCAAACAGACGCCAATGCTGTTAAAAGTTGCGCCCGATTTAACTGAAACAGACCTGGACGACATCGCCAGCGTGGTGCAAAGCACCGGCTTTGAAGGCGTGATCGCCACCAACACCACCATTAATCGTGACGGCATTAGCGGCAAATATGCGCAGGAGCAAGGCGGATTGTCTGGTAGGCCGGTGTTTGAGCGCGCCTCCGATGTTTTAGCTAAGCTCCAGGCGCGGCTAGACCCGAAAGTTGTGTTAGTTGGTGTCGGCGGCATTTTGAGCGGCGCAGATGCGGCTAAAAAAATTGCAGTTGGTGCCCAGCTAATCCAGTTTTATACCGGCATGATCTATCGCGGCCCGGCCTTAATCGGCGAATGCGTTGAAGCCATCCGCGCCACTAAAGCCACCGGCAAACCATGAATGATTTAAACGTACTTGAAAATGCCGATTTAACCGCGCTGAACACTTTCGGCGTGGAAGCGCAGGCGCTGTTTCTAGTCAGCTGTCGCTCGATGGATGCGCTGCGCTTGATGCTCAAAGACGTTAAGGACGCGCAAGATCCACTGTTGATTTTGGGCGATGGCAGCAACGTTTTATTCACGCAGAATTTTGACGGCGTTATTTTGTTGCCGCAAATTCCGGGCATAGAGCAACTACCCAGCCAAGGTTCGCACGGCATTATCCGCGTCGGCGCGGGTGAGAACTGGCATCGTTTTGTCGATTACTCGCTCAAGCAGTCATTGTTTGGTCTGGAAAATTTAGCGCTGATCCCCGGCACTGTGGGCGCAGCACCAATCCAAAATATCGGCGCGTATGGCGTGGAGCTGGAAAATTTTGTGCACGCGGTGGAAGCCATGGATCGCGACACGCTCGAGATCAGGCGTTTTAGCCACGCCGAATGTGGCTTTAATTATCGGGAATCCAAGTTTAAGCTGGAATTCAGGGGGCAATACATCATTACCCACGTCGAATTTCGCCTGCCGCGCGAATCCACCCTGCAGATCAACTACGCCGGCATTCGCGAAGAACTCGCTGAGCTAAAAGCCACGGTCAACCCCAGCGCCCGCGATGTCTTCAAAGCAGTGTGCGCGTTGCGCGAAAAAAAGCTGCCTGACCCCTTGGAATACGGCAACGCTGGCAGTTTTTTCAAAAATCCTATAGTGGATGCCGATACCGCCGCACGAATTAGCGCAGAGGTGTCTGGCTTTAGCTTTTTTCCGACCGGCGTCACCGGTAAAGCCAAGCTCAGCGCCGGTTGGTTAATCGATAACGCCGGCCTAAAAGGCCACCAAATTGGCGGCGCGCAGGTCAGCAAACAACATGCGCTCGTGCTCATCAACCGCAAACGCGCCACCGGTGCTGAAATTTGGCAGCTCGCGAATTTTGTCATGGACACCGTTAAAGAAAAGTTTGGCGTGCAGCTTGAGCCGGAACCTTTGATTGTTTGAACGGCGCATCCATTGATTTTTTAGAATTCTCCATTCAAATTCGAGTCCCCAATGCCTTATCCGTCAGTAGACAAGCTTCAGCAAACGCTCGCCGCGACAGTTTTTTCTTACGCAACCGACACGAAGAAAGCGGCGGGCCGGGCACTAGGAACCCTAGTCGAAATTATCACCTACTACACAATTCGGTCATGGGGATTGCGAGATCACATAGCAATTGAACGCCCCCTGTCAGAATTTGGAAATGTGGAAATAACCCATAACGTCGAATTTTCCCTGCACCCGATCCTTCAGAAAGAAATTAAAAGGTTGGCGCCGGTTAAGTTGCCTTTGACTTCAGTTAAGTTGAAAGACGTCTTTAAGCTTCTTTCTGAGTTAGATTCAGACCAACTGAATCGGTCAAATCAACTACTCACCTCGAAAAATACACGGCGCAACAGTTGCGTGCTTGCCGAAACGAGTGTGGGCCCGTTTGTCGGAAACGTGGACGATCATGACGGTGATTCGGTCGAAGTCACCATTTGTCAGCTTCATACTCAGCCCTTTGCACTCTTTGAGTGCAAGCGCGTTGGTGTCGAAGAGGGAATGAAGAAGGGACCGCAAACTATTGAGAAGGCGAAACAGGGCGCTTATGTGGCCCGCTCCGTTTCATCGCTGCAAAAGCTTCGTTCGCGAAATGGGGCTGCTATTGGGTATATCGAAAGATCGAACGGGTCAATTCTTTCCGGGCCGCTTGAAAAAACAATTCGAGACGTTGTAGACAGCGATGATCCCGACTTGCTTTCGCGTTTCATATTAACCGTTGGAGTTGTAAGTAATCACGGGAACTGGTTCACCTCAGATAATCACAACAAAGAACTTAAAGTATTAGCTCAATCCTATGATTGGTTGTTGTTTCTCACAGACAGCGGATTGGCGCAGTTTATAGATAAGCTTCTTTTGAATCCTGTTACAGAATTAGAGCCGGCGCGCGATGCGTTTCTAGCAAGTTATGGTGGGAAATCAGGGGCAAATCGTTTTACCAAAATACAAATGGACAATGCCGCTGATGCTGCATTGCAACACTACTTTGCAAGCCATGCCCACGAAGTTGAAGGCTGGTACAACGTTATTTCACCACGTTTGTCCTCAGTAAAGCTGCTGATGACGGAGCTAGAAACTCTCGGCGCAAAAAACTGGAAATGGATACACGGAATATGACAGCCGGTAGAACAACTGCGTCGACAAACCAGACATGGTGCACCCCACCAAAGTATGTTCATGCGATCCGACGTTTTTTTGGGGGGGTAATAGAACTGGATCCGTGTTCCAACCAACATTCAATCGTTGATGCGGTTGTAGAGTACAAATTACCCGCACAAGATGGTCTTCACCTAGATTGGAACTTTCAGAAAATTTTCGTTAACCCTCCATATGGCGCGGATCGCGAACGAAAGACTACGATTAAGAACTGGCTTTATCGCTGCAATCAAACGCATATAAATCATGGATCTGAAGTTTTGGCGCTTGTCCCGGTCGCTACCAATACGTCACATTGGAAAAATTACGTTTGGGGGGCAGCCAGTTCGGTTTGTCTCCTCTACGACACGCGTCTAAAATTTTTAGTTGACGGGCAGGATGAAGGTAAAGGGGCACCGATGTCATGCGCAATTGTGTATTGGGGCGAGCGCATTGAGGAATTTGATCGCGAGTTTTGTGTTTTTGGTGCTGTGGTTGACTTAACACCGTTAAAGGGTAGGCGTTTTGGAAGTCACCAAAAATCTCGCGAACAGCTACCGCTATTTTTAGTTGGTACGTAAAACCGGTCAAAAAATGGCCCTTTCTGCCTGAACGGATTCAAACATGGCGCAAAAGTCTTTCGTATGCAATTCGCTGTGTTGGCCGCGCTTGACCGACCAGAACTGGCGATTGAAACCGACAATATTCGTGAGATTTATGATGAGATCAAGGCGCGCGCGCCTGATGTTTTGCATCTAAATTCAAAAACAGTGCAGCTCAAACCCTGGGGCGCACAAGAGTTTGCGGTGCTGGATGCGACAACGGTTTGTGTGGTGTTTAGGCGGTGGTAGAGCGCTGCTGCGTGACTTCGCTTTAGGAGGTTTACGCAGATCGAAACGTTATAGCGCTATTATCGCGGAGGAAAACGAGCGAGGAGTTGACGATGAGCACCCCGAAAGCCGAAGTTGCAGCGATGCTTAGCGAGCTGCCAGAGTCAAGCAGCTTTGAAGATATCCAGTACCACTTGTATGTCTTAGAAAAAGTAAAAATTGGCGTAGAACGGGCCGATTCTGAGGGTGTGATCGCCCATGAGGATGCAACAAAGCGTCTTCGACACAATCAAAATGCGTGAACGAGTCGTTAAGAATTGGGCTTAATAACGCCCCCAGGCTGCCACTTTTCATGCCTAGACTCTACGCGCTGCATGCTATCCTTCGCGTATTGTCATGTTCACACACTAAAAACCCAATGTATTCAACGAAGTGAACGCATATGTTCGCTCATCGCTTGAGCTAAATACAGGTGTGTTCGCTGGCCTAAAACTATAAAAATCAACTACTTACTTTCCAGCTTTCTAAAAAATTTTCAACCTTAACTTTTGGAGTCTTCCCAATGGCGCTAGAGCGTACTCTCTCAATTATTAAACCCGATGCCGTGCAAAAAAACGTAATCGGCCAAATTTATGCGCGTTTTGAAGCCGCTGGCCTCAAAGTAATCGCCGCAAAAATGGCGCAATTGAGCCAACTTGAAGCTGAAGGCTTCTATGCAGTGCACCGTGAGCGCCCGTTCTTTAAAGATTTGGTCACGTTCATGATCTCGGGTCCAGTGATGATTCAAGCCTTAGAGGGTGAAAACGCAATCCTAACGCACCGCGATTTGATGGGCGCTACTGACCCCAAGAAAGCGGCACCCGGCACCATCCGCGCCGATTTTGCCAGCAGCATTGACGCCAACGCAGTGCATGGCTCGGATGCAGCCGACACCGCAGCGCAAGAAATTGCTTACTTTTTTGCTGGCACGCAAGTTTGCGCACGTTAATTGCTTTTGGGTTAAATGTTTTGCTATGGCAAAACAAATTAGTTTCACCGGACTTTTGTCTTAACTAACATCATTTAGGAACCGCCGTGAGCGTCGAAAAAATCAACCTCCTCAACTTTGATCGTGCGCAGATGGAAGCGTACTTTTTGGGCTTGGGCGAGAAGAAATTTCGCGCGCATCAAATGATGAAGTGGATTTATCACCACGGCGTCACTGATTTTGAACAAATGACCGATTTTGGCAAAGTACTGCGCGCCAAAATGGGGGAGACGGTGCATGTTTTAGCACCCACCTTGATGCACGAACAAAATGCCGCCGACGGCACCGCTAAGTGGCTGATTGGCCTGCCCGGTGGCAATGCGGTTGAGACGGTTTACATACCCGAACCGAACCGAGGCACCCTGTGTGTTTCCTCCCAGATAGGCTGCAGTTTGGCCTGCACCTTTTGCTCAACCGGCACGCAAGGCTTCAATCGCAATCTGAGCGCTGGGGAAATTATCGGTCAAGTCTGGCTTGCCGCGCAGCGCTTAAAGCACGAACAGGGCAATCGCCGCATTACCAACGTGGTGATGATGGGGATGGGCGAGCCGCTATTGAATTTTGACAACGTCGTTGCGGCGATGAATCTGATGCGTGACGACTATGGCTTTGGTTTAGCGAACAAACGCGTCACTTTATCAACGGCGGGCTTGGTGCCGATGATTGATGCGCTCAGTGCCACGTGTGATGTCAGCCTAGCAGTGTCATTGCACGCGCCCAACGACGCGTTGCGTTCCGAGTTGGTACCGCTAAATAAGAAATATCCGATCGCAGAATTGCTGGATGCCTGCAACCGCTACGTCAGCAAACGCCCGCGCGCATCAGTAACCTTTGAATACACCATGCTCAAAGGCATCAACGACAAGCCCGAACACGCGCGTGAGCTTGCAAAAATCCTGCGCACCGTACCGAGCAAGCTCAACCTGATTCCGTTTAATCCGTTCCCCGGCACAAAATACGTGCGCTCTGACGCATTGGCGATTGAACGATTCCAAACCATTTTGATGCAGGCGGGCTACGTCGCAACCATTCGCCGCACGCGTGGTGATGATATTGATGCCGCCTGTGGTCAACTTGTCGGTAAAGTGCAGGATCGAACTCGGCGTCAGGCTACACATCAACGCTCACTTTCTGCGCATAAAAGCACCCCGCTTTCCATGTTGGAAACACCAGGCATCATTAGCGATGCAAACAGCTATTCGGATTTAGGGGCGGCGGCATGAGAACCTTGCTCGCGATGATTGCTTTAACACTTGCACTGCAATTAACGGGCTGTGCCACCGGTGCATCCGACGAATTGACGCCTCAAGGTGCTTCCGAGCGAAATAGCGCCGCTGAAACGCAGGTAAATTTAGGTGTGGGCTATATGCGTCGAGGCAATACTGAGCTTGCCCTTGAGCGTTTTGAAAAGGCACTTAAGTTCAATCCAAAATCGGCGGTCGCTTACTCCAGTATGGGGGTGCTGTTCGAACAAATCGGACGCCCGGAATTGGCAGAAAAAAATTACCGCCGCGCGGCTCAATTGGAACCCAAAAAAGGCAACGTCCGCAATAATTTTGGTCAATTTCTTTGCCGCCTCGGTCGGTATGAGGATGCTGATATTGAATTCAAAGCGGCACTTGACGATCCGTTTTACCAAACACCAGCAGTGGCCGCGTCAAATGCTGGAAAGTGCGCGCGTGCCGCCGGGCGCGTGGAATCTGCTGAAACCTATTTACGCTTGGCGCTCAAGCACGATGCGAACACGACCGAGGTGTTTTTACCGCTAGCCAGCTTGCTTTTTGCCCGTGGTCAATCAATGAACGCACGCGCATTTTTGCAACGCCATGAAACCTCTGGGCTGGAGCAAAGCGTTGAATTTCTAAAGCTAGCAGCCCAAGTAGAAGACAAGTTGGGCGACAGCAAAGCGGCAGCAGCCTACCGCGAGCGCCTAAGCAATGATTTTCCTGATCCAGAAAACCCGCGCAGCACTGAAAAATCGCCGGGTCAAACACTAAATTCCGATCCCTCAAACACCACGGAGCGGGCGCAATGAGCGTTTCTGAATACACCTTAGCCGAACACCATAACGGCGCGCCGTTGCTTGGCCAAAAATTACGTGATGCGCGCGAAAAACTGGGTCTGAGCGTTGATGATGTCAGTCATGCGATCAAGGTACAGGCAAATGCGGTGCGGCTGATGGAAGCCGGGGATTTTGCCGCACTCGGGCCCCCAGTTTTTGCAAAGGGCTTTTTGCGTAGCTATGCAAAGCACGTGCAATTGGGCCAGCTCTGGCTAGATGCGGAACTTGCGGCGCTGGCTTTAGACGAAGCCCCTACATTATTGCCCTCGCGCGGCGAGCGCGAGCGTTCGAGTACGGTAGAACGCGGAATGCTGGCTGCGAGTTATTTGGTGGGCACAGCAATTTTGGTGTCTGCTATCTTCGTAGTCACTCACTTTGATCGTTTTGTCGGCACTCAATCTGAGCCAAAAGTGGCAATTGAAGCGCGCGTATCACCGACGGTCACCACTGAACAAATCACCACGACAAACCCTACTGGCCCGACACCAATCACTGAGACTTTTTCGGTCACAGGCGCACCCAGCGTGCTAGATTCATACCCAACGAATGCGCCGACGCCACTCGTTTTGCCTTTAGCTGCAGTGCCAGAATCATCAAGTGCAGTTGCTGCGGGCTTGGTCGCAATTCCAAATTTGGCACCTGATCTACAGGCGCTTGAGTTGAGCGCCACCGGAACGGTTTGGGTAGAAATTTCCGACAACACAGGCCGGAGGCTGGAATTCAACAACCTTTCCAATGGTGTGCGAAAGAGCTACAGCGGAAAAGCACCGTTTACGCTAAAAATCGGCAACGCAGCAAATGCGAACTTGATTGCTGGCGGCAAAGCGGTAGATCTAAGCACCTTTACCAACGGCAGCGTTGCCAAACTACGCTTGATTGAAACAAACGGCTTACTGGTGGCAACTGCAATCGCTTCAGCCGATCCTGAACCCAGAAATTCCGATCCACAGTAATTCATTACCTCAGATATTCCCTAACATCTATTCAAGAGATTGAGCATTATGGCCAATGACGACGAAGAATTTGACAGCTACGAACAATCCGAACGTGCACGAAAATGGTTCCAAACCAACGGCGGCTCATTGGTGATCGCAGTTTTAGCGGCGATGGCGTTAATCTGGGGTTACAA
The DNA here is from genome assembly GCA_031409855.1 of Rhodanobacteraceae bacterium. GTDB lineage: Bacteria > Pseudomonadota > Gammaproteobacteria > Xanthomonadales > SZUA-5 > JANNYA01. The sequence goes on from JANNYA010000147.1 coordinate 41,936, forward strand.
AGGCTTCCAAAGTAACAAAGTTCTTAGCGCCGAGCAGGCTGGACTGAATTTTCAAGCGGTTCTAGCCGCGATTGAAAGTAAGAATGATGCGCAAGTTTCGCAGCTAAGTACGGAAATACGCAAATCTTACGGCGCAACTACCTACGCCGCACTCGCCGGACTGGCGGAAGCGAAGTATTTGGCCGAAAACGGTAAAGCGCCAGCCGCCGAAACTGCGCTTCGTTTAGCGCAAAGCACAGGTACTAGTCCGCAACTTCGTGTGTTAGCAACGCTGCGACTAGCGCGATTGCTAAACGGCCAAGGTAAAGCCCAAGAGGCTTTGGATTTACTCAAGACCTTACAAGATGAAGGCTTTAAAGCTCAGGCACAAGAACAGCGGGGCGACGCGTATGCGCAGCTGGGTAAAGTAGTGGACGCAAAAGCCGCCTATGCCAGCGCGTTAACTGCGACTGACCTAGCTTCGCCGGGTCGTTCGACATTGCAGCAAAAACTCGACAATCTAGGCGGCTAGTTCAGCCCTCGTATTTCGCTTCAGCTTATCCGGTTTGGGCATCTGCTAAATTACACGTCGAAGAACGCTTAATCATGGTTCTCTTCGGAAATTGCAGCGTCGGAAAGCCGAAGAGTTAGGCAATGGAATAATCAAAGTTTCTGAAAAATTGATTGTTCATACGTCGCTGTTTTGCACATTTTCCACGGAGTTAAATTTATGCGCATCGCGCGAATTGCGGCAGCAGTGTTTGTCGGCTTAATTACCCTTGCTGCCTGCAGCGGGAAAACCAAATCCAAAGATAACGTTGCAATTCCCAGAGAGCTGACCGAAATTGTTGCAAAAAACAATTTTGAGCGCGTTTGGGCTACCAGCATCAAAACTGACGGTGCCGAACGTGGTGAACACTTAACGCCTGTTGCAGTGGGTGATCGAATTTTTATCGCTGGCCTCATGGAAGTTCGTGCTTTGGAGCGCAGTAGCGGCAAAACAATTTGGAACAAGAAAATCGAGGCTCGAATTTCCGGCGGCCCCGGCACAGATGGTAAGCGCGTAATTGTGGGCACGCTTGACGGTGAGGTCATGGCCTTCGACGCCACCGATGGCGAATTATTGTGGGCCTCCGAAGTCACCTCGGAAGTGCTTGCTGCACCGACCTTAGGCGAAAAAATCGTCATTATTTGCAGTAACGATGGCCGCGTTTCTGGATTGGATTTAGCCAATGGCAAGCGTATTTGGCAGCTTGATCGCGACGTGCCTCTACTCACCTTGCGCGGCACTGGAAGTGCCATCATCGATGGTGATACTGCATTTATTCCCGGCGACAGTGGCAAAGTCATTGCAGTAAATATAGCTGACGGTGCGTTGCGTTGGGAGCAAGCCATCAACGTCTCAAGCGGGCGTAACGAGCTGGAGCGCGTTGCTGATATTGATGGTGGCGCTGTAGTTGCAAATGGCGATTTATTTGTGGCGGGCTATAACGGCCAAACCTCGGCGGTTACCGTCAGCTCGGGCTCGACACTATGGACGTATCAAGGCCCAAGCGTCGTTGGACTCATCGTCGACGAACGCCGCGTTTACCTTACCGATTCTGAAAGCCAAGTGATCGCCTTGGATCGCCGTTCTGGTGCTGAAATTTGGAAGCAAGAGGCGTTACTTAACCGATTTGTTACCAAACCCGTAGTTTTAGGTGAAAACCTGGTCGTTGCCGACTTTGAAGGTTATTTGCATGCCTTAAACATTGATACAGGGGCGCAAATCGGACGGACGCAATTGGCCAGTCAAGCATTTTCAGCAGCGCCGACCATTTCACAAGACTTGTTGATCGCACAAAGTAGCTCCGGCGATGTTGCCGCGTATCGCATCCGGTAATGAGTAGTCGTAACGATAAAATCAATGCAGAAATGGATGCGGCTGAACTGGTCGTTGAAGCGCCCGTTGGGCGAGAAATATTGCCCGTCGTTGCCATCGTCGGGCGCGTCAACGTCGGCAAGAGCACGCTTTACAACGCAATGACCAAAACACGTGACGCGATTGTTAGCGACATGCCCGGCGTAACACGTGACCGCCAGTACGGCGTGTGCCGACACGGCTATCGACACTTTGTCATCGTCGATACCGGCGGTTTGGGCGAACCTGATTCCGAGCTTGCTGAATATGTTGGCAAACAAGCCCGTGTTGCGGTTGAAGAAGCGGATGTCGTCGTGTTTTTGGTCGATGCACGTGCCGGCATGTTGCCCGACGATTTTGAGCTGGCGCGCGAATTGCGGCGCTCACACAAGCCAGTCATGCTAGTGGCCAACAAAACTGACGGTATAGACCCCAATCGCGTTCAAGCAGACATCTCCGAACTTGGCTTGCCAGATTTTTATCAAATTGCCGCTGCGCACAACCGCGGTGTCACTGATTTAGTTGAAGAAATCATTGCGCATCTGCCTGAGCCGGTCATCAATCTTGATGCGCTGGATGATGACGAGAAAATTCGTGTCGCAATTGTGGGCAGGCCGAATGTCGGCAAATCCACGCTAGTGAATCGACTACTCGGCGAAGATCGTGTGCTTGCCTATGATAAGCCTGGCACCACGCGCGACTCGATTGAAGTTGAAGTCACGCGTGACGGTCAAAGCTTTACTTTGATCGACACCGCCGGTATTCGACGCCGCCCGAAAGTGTCTGAAGCGGTTGAAAAGTTCAGCGTTATCAAGGCCTTACAATCTATTGAGCACGCCAATGTCGTGGTTGTCATGATTGATGCGCAACAAGGCGTAAGCGAGCAAGATAACGCGATCATCGGGCACGTGCTTGACGCGGGTCGCGCGCTGATTTTAGCGCTGAATAAATGGGACGGTCTTGAGCGACACGAGCGCACTGCGGTCGAACGCGAGCTGGAACGCCGTCTAGATTACGTACCGTGGGCCATCCAAGTACCTATTTCCGCGCTGCACGGTTCAGGCTTGGGTGAGCTGACCAAAGCATTTAAGCGCGCGCATCGAAGCGCGACCAAGGTATTTTCAGCAAGTGATTTGACCGAGTCGATCAATAAGGCCTTTGATGCCTACCAACCGCCGCTAGTCAATGGCCGCACCGCAAAATTACGTTATTCGCACCAGGGTGGGCGCAATCCACCCCGCATTGTGATCCATGGAACGCGCTTAGGCACATTGCCCGAAGCCTACAAGCGTTACTTGGAAAACTTTATACGTGATCGCTACAAACTGATCGGTACGCCGATCAAGTTAGAATTGCGTGACGGCACCAATCCCTTTGAAGGCAAAAAGAATCCGCTTTCAGATCGCCAAATTCAGAAAAAGCGTCGTTTGATTCGCAACGCGCGAGGTTGAACTGCGCGAGGTAACGCACAAGCTTGAACTGCATGCGGCGACGCGCACTGCGGATAAATTCACATTTTGCGGGCTAGTGGCTATTCGCCTTTAAATTCTTGCGCTACACTAGCCAATGTCTAGGTAAATCAGGTAGATAGCCACAATGCTTAAAAAACTACTTTCAGTTGTTGCCGCCGCGCTATTTGCGCTGCCTGCGCTCGCTGTAGAGTTAAAGCCCGATCACCCAGAGTCATACACTGTGAAACGCGGTGATACTTTGTGGGATATCTCGGCGAAATTTTTAAATACGCCTTGGAATTGGCCGGAAATCTGGCATGCCAACCCACAAGTACAAAACCCGCACTTAATTTATCCGGGTGATGTGCTCAGCCTAATTTACATTGATGGCAAGCCGTTCCTCGTCGCCTCCGAGGGTGGCCCGCAGATACGCCGCGAATCGCTGGCTGAAGCTGTGCGTGCAATACCTTTGTCGGCCATACGACAATTTCTTGACCGCCCGCGAATGCTGACTGAAGCGGAGTGGAAAGCCGCGCCTTATGTCGTCGGTATGGAGGAAAATCGGCTTTTAGCTGTCAATAACCAGCTCGCTTATGTTAGGCAGATGAATGCGCCTGTCGGGACAAAATTTGCCGTTGCGCGTCCGACCGTCGTATATCGCGATGTGCCCAAAGACTATCCTTGGCAAAAAAATAATCGCGAACGACGAGCCGACAATTGGAAAAATGAAAGTTCCAAAACCATTGGCGGCGGTATGCACTGGCTCTGGCACGATTGGTTATACGAAAAAAATACCACTATTTTGGGCTACGAACTCTTGGAAATAGGAACCGCCGAATTGGTGACTAGTGGCGACCCCGCTACCGCATACGTGCGTTATGTTGACCAAGAAATTAGCAAGGGCGACTTACTTTTGCCTATCGTTAATAAGCCTTTTGACTACGAGTTCATTCCGCACCCACCCAAAGAAGTGCCGGAAAATATGCGCGTGCTCGCATTCACGGATGCAGCATTTGCTGCTGGCACCAGCCAAGTCGTTGTGTTGTCCCGTGGTGCTGAAAATGGTGTCGAAAGCGGTCAAACCTATTCGATTTTTACCCCAGGCGCAAAGATTCGAGACGAAGTACGCTATGGTCGTGAGAAAAACGACTTACGCACGTTTTTCAGGCCCGGCAAAGCCAATGTGACATTACCAGATGAATTCGTTGCCCATGTGATGGTGTTTCGTACGTTTGATCAGGTAAGTTATGGTTTGTTGATGGATGGAATCAAACCAGTACACCTCGGTGATATGTTGCGAATGCCGGTAGAATAAAATCGCGTTTTAGTTTTTTACGGTCGGCGCTTGCGTCGACTGTGGAAAAGCGAAGGCGACAGCTTTCGCCGCCAAAATACTCGCTTCCGACAAAGCTTTACCACTGCCGCGCGTTTGCCCGACGAAGCTGGACCAGGGGCCAAACCAGCGTTCGGCGAAGCGGATCATCGCTGGGTGGCGCAATGGCGTAACGAACATGCCCTCGACAAATCCGGCTTTGCGCGAACGTGCGAAGGACTCGACGTAACCGGCCAAAATGCCGCCCACCTTTGCTAAATCTGGCCGAATAAAGCTGCAGGTGTAGCGTACGGTTTGATTATCCAGTGCGTGATTGATCAGCCAGCCAACGATCTCGTCGCGGTAGTAAATTGCGATCGAGGTATGCGGCTCGTAGCCGTTCGCGTCATGCAGCCATGGCGCTAGATCCGGGGCAATCCAAGGTGTAGCGGCATTCGCATTGCTGGCGCGCAACGCCTCCATTTCGGCCGTGCTGACATCCGACCACGCACCGATTGTATAGCCCGGACGGGGTTTGTATTTATTGATCCAGTCCGCCTGCATCAGGGTTTCCAAGACAAAGCGCACGGTAATCATGCGTTGCTCAGGCGGCTGCCAGTTGCGCTTCGCCAGGGCTTTTTCGAAATACTCAATGCCGGGTTTGCCGGTCATGTACACCGTCAGCAGCTCGCGATGCCCACGGCGAAATAGATATTGCTCCACTGCCGCGAGTAAGTAAGTTGCAACGCCGTGCCGACGTGCGAGCTTGGCGACGTACAAAGACAGAAGTTCAGGGCGCGAATGATCATCGGTAGGCAGCTCCAGCAGCGCCATCGCCACCGGCTGCCCAAAAGCAATCGCGGCGAGCACCACCGGCTGGATAATGCGTAAATCCGGCTCGATCAGATGTCGACATTGCGGCTGTAAGTTCAACAGGTGCCGATATGCCGGAAAGGTCATCGCGCTAAGGGCACTGGCTTGCGCTGGGTCTAGCACGATTATTTCTGGGCGTACATTCATGGCTTGATCCTTGTCCTTATTACTCACCAGTAGACTAGCCAACGCCCGTCCGCCCATACCGCATGGGCCTGCAAAGTCAAACGCTCGTCATCAGGCTGCAGCTGCTTTATAGGCGCAATCTGGTGGATCAAAGCGCCAGAGTGCAGTGCTAAGGTGCCGACTTTATAGGGGTGATACACCGCCTTTGGTTTGCTTTCTAAAACCGAACTTCTGCGTGCCGAATCTGCGCCAATCAAAGCGAGCCCGTTCACTGGCCAAACTTTTAAGCCACCCCCTGATTGCGGTAAACGAAGTGCTAGGGTCATGGAATATTGCCGCTGCAGATCGACATCATTCAGGCCCAGGCCACCGGTGTCGTCAAACTGTCTATCGATATGCACAGTGCCCATACGCTGTTCAAATATTGGGTGCGCTTGATAGATGTGAAACCCAGGCAGCCCATAATTTGGGTGATACTCACATTCAGCTTCGAGTGCGGTGCGCAATACTTGCAACAATGTTTCATAGAGCGGGCCAAAATGAGCAAGCATTAGCCCACGCGTGCGCTTGATCTCGCTTTGATAGTGTTTTGCGCCCTGTTTATCGCCGTCCAAATAAGCCGCAGCACCCAAGGTATAAAACGGTGCGCTCGGATGTCGGTGTACCCAATGCGCGCGCAGTTCATGGATTTTTTGGGTGATTGCGGCGCACGTTGGCGCATCCAGAAGCTCGAAATTTTGGATGAGTTCGGCATCGGCTAATTCCACAGTTTCCGCAGTGTGCAAAAGCGTCATTTGCTATACCCCTGAAAACGCAGCACGCAGCCCATACGCTCGGGCCAGCCTAAGGTTAAAGCGGCAAAACCCACGCCCGCGATGCCGCGATAAAGCCCAGGCTGAAACGCAAGATTTTGCTGTACATCCTCACGCAATAAGTAGCGCCCACGTAGCAGCGCAGCCTGCACGACCGAAGCCAGCCAAATTTGTGCGCGCGGCCCAGCCTCATCGCGCCCACTTTGCGCTAATGCGGTTGCTATTGGCGGCGCGTGCGCCAGTTGCGCCAGTGCCAGCGCGCGGCCTAAATTGCCACAGCACAAATGATCCACACCGGCCGGAACATCGTCATACAGCTGTATCGCGGCGCGCAACAAATGCGTCTGCTCTTGCGGTGAAGCTTTGCGGCCATACGCGGTGCGCGCCAATAAAATGCCGGGATTGCCATTGCACCAAGTGCCAATCATTTTGTGTGCAGCCTGTGCGCCTGAGGAGGTAATGCTCACGTCACTGCGCGCGTCCAGCGATAGCGGCCATGCGCTCTGTGCTACGTCAAAATGTCGCTCCTCAAGTGCGAAGCCGCTTTCGCTTAAAGTCTGTGCGCTGTCCTCTTGCGCCAGCGCGTCATAGGCCAGCAAGGCATAGCTAATGCCGCTTTGCCCATGCATAAAGCCAGACAGCGGGCGACCATCGTAACCGCGCCAGCCCAGCTTTGGGTGCTGCAATTCGCGCAAACGCTGCACAACCGGGCGTGCGCTGCGCAGCAAAGTGCGCGCACCGGTGGCTTCGATCAGGCGCACAATGCCTAACAAAGCACCGGCAAGCCCGCCTTCTAGGTCCGTAGGCTCGCTATTTGAATCCCCTGCAGAGCGCGCGCGCGCCATACGCGCGTCGATCAAGGCTAATGCACGTTCGGCGTCTTCATAAAACTTTGGCTCCGCTAACTCTTGCCCAAGAATCGTCAAGCCCGCCACCACCGAACCTAAACCATGACCGATACCCAGCGGTTCGCGCGCCGCCAGCAGCGGTGCCGCCGGGTCGCGTAAAAATCGCCGCACGGGCGCATAGGCGTGTCGGGCCGCTTCACTCAATTCCGGCCGCTGTAGTACGCGCCCGGCGGCGGCTAGAAACCAAGCTATTCCCAAACTGCCGTCGTACAAATAGTGCGAAACGCCACGACCGGTGCGTGCGTTCGGCGTCAAATGCCCAGGCGCTAGCCAAGTCAGCTCACCATCGTTACCGCGCACCGCTGCTTGCAGTAATTGCTGAGCGCAGTCCAGAACCAGCGCGCGCAATGCGCCTGTGCCCAGCGCCGGTGCCGTTGGCAGTGGCGTGCTGATAAAAACGGCGCGCACACTTGTTGATGCTGAGCGTGCTGCCAAGGCAGCACTTGCGTCTGGTTGCGCCAGTAAACTGGAGCGCAGCCAGTCCAGTTGTCGCGCTAAATCGGCGTCATTTAAACCCTGAAGCGCTCGCTCAAGCGAACTTTGCACGCTCATATCCCAGGCATCTTTGCTGACTGCGCTTTCGCCAAGAAGGTCGCAGGTATTCGCCTGAACGTGGAAAACGGGCACATCGCCGCGCATCAGGGCAAGCGACTCAGCGCGCAGCATCAGCCATAGATTCGGTACTTCGATAGCACTGGCCCAGTGCCGCTGCAGCGTCGCCAAGATCAGCGTCGCATTCGCGCCATTGCGCTGCACGCGCGCGCTACAAAGCCCCTGCAAAGCGGCGGCATAAAAGCGTGTAGGCCTCAATACAACGCGCGCTTGGGTATCACGCATCGCACCGAGTGCAGCTTCAATGCTGGGCAGGCGCTGTTGTAACAAACCGTATGCGGCGCTAAAGCCAGCGCAGATCTCGGCTAAATAGTCCGCCGCGTGCAGCAAAACGCCGTCCTGATTGCAAATGCGGTGGCTCGGCAGTTGCGCAGGAATTTCGACTTGTCCAGGTAGCAAACGATCTGTTCCCAGCCCCAGCCAAGACTGAATTTTACTGGCGCGCGGTAAGCCACACAGTGCGCTTTCGTCCCAGGTTTCGCCAGCAGCACTTTGCGCCGGAAAACGCACCAAGCCGCTGCCTAAGCAAGAACGCTCCAGTTCGGCGGCGGCACGGGCCATCGTGCTGGGAGCCGCTTTTTCTGATGGTTCACCTGACTTTTTCGCAGCTGGCCCAGTCAGCAACGCACCCTGCGGCTGCAGCACGGTTTCGCTATCAATGAATACCGGCCCAAGTGCACCGACAATCACATTGTCCTGATGCAGATCCCGCGCATGCGTCACATAGCTCAACGCGATCAATGCGCCGTATTGGCTGAAGCGTTCGGCGATTTGTGCTGGGGAATCGCAACGGCAGTGCAGGGTATCTTCAAACCAGGCGTGATCGCTGCCCAACACATAGCGCAGGCTCGCCAGCTTCGGGATCAAGCCGGCGGCGTTGATGACATTGAGAAAATCATTCCAACGCGCTTCCAGCGCGCAGTTGCGCGGTTTAAAAATGACGCTTTTGCCGTCGGAAAAGCGAATGCGTCGTACCCGCAAGCCGCCCCGATGCGCATCTCCTAAGGCTTCAATAGTGCTGACTTGTGCGCTTTCGTCGATGCCAAACTGCTGCTGCAGCGCTTGACGATCCTGCTTTAGCGCGGCTCGCAATTGCGCGATGCCGTGCTTGGACTGGAGCAACGCGGTGCCAATTTGGCGCGCCAGCAGCGGGTATTTTATAAACAGCATCTGCCAAGCTTGGGCATCGAAGCTGCGAATGAAGCGGCGGTATTGCGTGCTGCCTTCCGGCGCTGCACGACTGAGTTGAAACTCCTGGTACAGCGCATCCGCGCCAAAGGTGGCCAGTGTTGCCACCAGCTCGACTTTGCAATCTTCCAATGCGGAATCACTAAGGCTTGAAAAATAACTAAGGCTTAAAAGTTCAGTGTCATCAGCCGCAATTTGCGCCATCCAAACCTCGCTCCAGGCCCACCAAATTTCTGGAAACGGCTGATTTGAAGCACGAAAGCGTGCGGGTAAAATAAGGGTAGTGCTGCTACCGCGTGCGGCAATTGCAGCACGAGTTTGCTCAAGGGCTAGTTTCCAATCGGGTTGGGTGGCGCCTAAATTGGGATTGAGTGCGCTGGAATTCAGTGCGCTTGCAATCTGGCTAACGCTTATTTTGTCCCAAGCCAGACGCCGCTTTAATGCGGCCATATCGCCTTTAGCGAAGGCGTTTGCCCAGCGGCCCAGATAGGCATCGACGCTGGCATCCGGGGGTTCGGAATTGCGCGTGCGCGTGCTTGGCTGTAAGGCAATTCTTTCCTCGATACTAAGGGCTAAAGTCCAGTCGAAATCACCGCCGTTATTGGCCGGTTCGTTCAAGTTAGCCGCAGGTCGCACGTCGTTCATTTGAATGAAAACCTATTCGATTGATCGAGCTAGGTGTCGTTATGCAGGCTGCTGGCAAAAACCAGGCCGGTCAACACCGCACGTAAAGTTACAGCGGCGGGCTTTACACCCGTCGCTGCAGCAGCATTAGCCTACGTTGACTTCAACGCGTGTGCCGATGCCGATGGTGTCATTACAGGTATAACGGTTGTTGTTTTCCTGTTTGTCGCCCGTCGCCTTGGACTTGCCACCCGCAACGCGCTCAAGGTCGGTGTCGCTCAGTTCGTCACCTTCTTTTGGCGCAACATAAGGTGCGATCACATAGATTGTGTCGGCAGTTTCTTCCAACACTTTCACTTTTAAAGTTGCAGGCAATTCGGTGTTCATTTGCTTGGACAACACCGCTTTTGGATCTTTCAAAAGCGCGGCGCGGTAGGCCGGATTGTCGGTTGCATTGCGCACGATAATGTCAAGTAATTCACCACGGCTAATTTCACTCATTTTAATTGCTCCTGAAGTTTAATTTGATTAGTTTGTATGCTTTGGCCTGCAGCCAAAGCAAGTAGAGCCATCCCGGATTAGGCGACGAGAAGTACGTTCACGTTTCGTGCCAAGCCAAAAAAGCGTGATGCAGCATTAGCCTACGTTGACTTCAACGCGTGTGCCGATGCCGATCGTGTCATTACAGGTATAACGGTTGTTGTTTTCCTGTTTGTCGCCCGTCGACTTGGACTTGCCACCCGCAACGCGCTCAAGGTCCGTATCGCTCAGTTCGTCGCCTTCTTTTGGCGCAACATAAGGCGCGATGACATAGATCGTGTCGGCAGTTTCTTCCAACACTTTCACTTTCAAAGTTGCGGGCAATTCGGTGTTCATTTGCTTGGACAACACTGCTTTTGGATCTTTCAAAAGCGCGGCGCGGTAGGCCGGATTGTCGATTGCATTGCGCACGATAATGTCAAGTAATTCACCACGGCTAATTTCGCTCATTTTAACTGCTCCAGAAAAGTAGGGGCCACCCGGATTGGGCGACGAGTATCCTTTTCACGTTCCGTGCCAAGCCAAAAAAGTGTGACGCAGCGCGCATTAGCTTGTAACCACGGGCTTTTGCCCGCGCAGTTAAAAATATCATAAAAGCATCGTGGAGCGCTCGTTCGTACAGACTAGAGCGGCGGCTCCATTACGACGATATTTCCGTCATAATGTTGTGCGCTCCGCTCACCTTAAAACCGAATCCGTATTCGCTGAGCTAGCGCGCCAGCTGGGCCACAGACTTACGATCGCGCCGCTAAGCAGCATGGCGCTGATGGCAAGCGCGAAACTGACGGCGTCCAACGCTTGGGTTTCGAACAAAAATCTGGCTACAAATATGCCGCTCGCACCCGCCAGCACGGCGCCCAAGCCGCAGCCTACCAACACCAGCAGCAACGACTGGCGTAACTGCAGGGCGAATATGCCGGCCCTCGCCGCGCCCAAGGCCATTCGCAAGCCGAATTCGCGTTGGCGCAAGCTGACCAAAAAGTGCATGAGCGCAAATAAGCCGACTGCACTCAAAAATAGCGCTGACAGCGCCAATGCGCCAAAAAGAACGGCGGCGAGTTTCGGCTGAATCAGGCTGGCATCGCGCGCTTGCGCCAACCACCGCACGGCACCGATATTGACGTTTGGCAGACGCTGCTGCATACGATTGACCCACGCACTTTTTGCCGCCGCGTTACCGGGTTCGAGCTTTGCGATTAAAAACAGTTGTCTTACCGGAAACTGTCGCACTGGCACGTACATTTCGGGTTCTGGAACTGCAGCTAGATTGCGGTGCCGAACATTACCCAGCACACCCACAATGGTTTTCGGCGCATCTCCGCCCCAACCTAACTGCACCTTTTGACCCAGCACTTGCTCTGGCGTGCGATCCCTAAAATAGCGCGCGATAAATGCGTAGTTAACAAGCATTACTGGCGCTGATTCAGCGTGATCACCGAGGCCAAAATCGCGTCCGGATTTCAGCGGGATCGCCAGCGTGCTGGAATAATCCACGTCAATAAAGCGCAGGCGCGCCTCTGGTTTCTCGCCGCGCGCAGCGGGTTGGCTAAGCAAATCAAACTCGGTGCCATTGTCTTGATCGGTCAGTGGCAATGACTGCGCAAAACTGACCGCTTTGCTGCCCGGCAAACTCAATGTTTCTGCACGCAGCCCGTCAAGCGCATTGAACACATTGGCGTTATCCGGGAACGCACTATTGGGCAGGCTGACCTGCGCCATCAACACCGATTGCGTCTGAAACCCTGGCTCGACATTGACCAAGCGACGCAAACTTTGCAGCATTAAAAGCGCACCAATCAACAAGCACGTGCTTAGCGCAATTTGCAGCGTTACCAGGAATTTGCGCTGGCGATTTTGCGCCTTAGAGCTGGTGCTTGACCGTGAATGCGCGTTCGCCGCTTGCACCAAATTGATGTTTGACAAAAAACGCGCCGGAATAATCGCGCTCAACACCGCAGCCAGCACGCCAGCGGTCGCGGCGAAGCCGATCACGCGCCAGTCCATGCTCAAACTGGCCAAATTACTAAGCTGGTTTTGCAACATCGGCGCAATGGCGTTCAACAGTAACCGCGCCGCCAGTAAGCCCAGCAACACCCCAGCACCCGCCAATAGTGCACATTCGATTAGCAAACCAAATGCGATCAATTTACGCGAAGCACCAAAAATTTCGCGACTGGCAATACTGGCAGAACGCGCCATTACGCGTGCGCTCAACAGGCCAGCCAAATTCGCGCACGCAATCAGCAGCAGCATTAAGGTGGCGCAAAAGATAACGCCATATATTTGACTTTGGTCGCCGTTTAGATACCCCCTAAGGGGCCGCAAATACGCCTGTTTGCCGCGATTGGCGTCCGGATATTGCTCCGCTAGGCGCGCGCTGAGTTGCGCTAAGCTGGCACCGGCCTGCGCTAGGCTTACGTCATCGGCCAAGCGCGCATACGCGATGGCAAGCGCGCCATAGCCGCGGCTGGCATTGGCGCTGCCGGGGCTATTTGGATTGCCGCTCACCGCGCGCGAAAGCCAGACATCGACCGGGCGTTTAGCATCGCCCAAGGTGCGATCTGGCAGCACCCCGACGATCTGAAACTGCCGCTCGTCAATGGTGATGGTCTTTTGCAGTACGGAATCATCGCTTGCGTACTGCTCACGCCAAAGCGTCGCACTAATCATCGCAGCGATTAAGCCGTTGCTGCCGGCGGCAGTTTCTTGTGCAACGGTAAAATCACGCCCAAGCAACGGCGCTACACCCAACGTTAGCGATAGCCCACTGGTGACTTCGGCGACATTAAGTCGGCGCATTCCAGCAGCCGTTTGCATTGGCAGCTCGGAACTTTGAATCAGTACTGCCGAGGCGAAAACCGGTAGTTTGCGCCAGTCTGCGAAATTCAAATACGACAAGCCGCGTGCCCCGGTATTGACGTTCTCAGGATTGCGCGCGCCGACCGCAGTATCGACTTCGTTCATCGCAAAGATACGTGACTCGTCTTGAACCCCAAGCGGATGAAAAAACGCCGCGTTTAAGACCGTAAACAACGCCGTATTCGCGGCAATGCCTAAGCCCAGCGTTAGCACTGCGAGTAAAGTAAACGCAGGACTGCGAAGTAGGCCACGCACGGCCTGTTTAAACTCTGTTTGAATTGCCCAAAGTGCTTGCATCCGACGCGCCCTACAATTTTTCAGCTACAGTACGCTGCGCGATGCATAAAGCGCGCCAAAAGCTAGATTGAATAAAATCAGTGGCTTAAAAATTTATGATGAAATTTGCTTGTGCGAAAATGGTGCGCCGTGTTCGAAGTTAAGCTGGACTACGCTAATTTTCTCAGGCTAAATTTTCTAGCGCTGGAGCTATCTAATCCCACGTCAGACACATTTCACCCCGTTGCGCCGAGCAACGGGTGCCATTCAAACTGACGGATCGTCATCCCCGAATGTTTTAGTCGGGGATCCATCCTGCACTCGCGCAAAGTACAGCTAATTGCAATGGTGCAACGCCAAAACAAGTGCCCTGGATTCCCGCCAAAAGCACGCGGGAATGACGAACTCAGAATGCCGCCGCCTCATTAAATTTGAATCAGCGAAAATTACCGAGGTTCCCGTCAGTTTGAATGGCTCCCGCGAACAACGGGTTGAAACAAAGCTTCCTAAGCGCTAGCGCAGGTCACAAAAACAATGCGCATAGGTTGCAAATGGATTTGCCCGTGCATTCGCGAACATCGCCAAGTCGTCCTGCATTTGTTTCGTTTTTACCGTACCAAACACTACACCTGGCAAGGTTTGCGCATTAAACGCCGCACTCGTTGCGCGCACCGCTTTTGCGCTAAAGCTTTGCAAAAATGCGGTGAAGCCATCCGGCTCGCTTTCGACATAGCGCACCGCGTAAGTCGTCAATTTCGCTTTCGCAGCAGCGGCCTTGATTGCAGCATCCAAATCCCCCATTTTATCCACCAAGCCTAAGGACATTGCTTGTGCGCCGGTCCATACGCGTCCTTGCGCAACTTCATTGATTTGCTTCGGGGTCTTTTTACGCGCGAATGCCACTTTACCAATAAAGTTTTGATAGCCGTGGTTGATCAAAGTCTGCAAGGTTTCGGAAAATCGCGGGTCTAGCGGAGCGGCTGGATCACCGGCTGCGGCAAGCCAAGTCGTCGTTGTGCCACCCGAGTGAATGCCAATTTTATCCAGCGCGACGGCAGCATTTGGAATGATCGCAAAAATACCAATCGAGCCAGTGATGGTGCTGGGCGTAGCAAACACGCCGTCCGAGGCCATCGATATCCAATAACCGCCGGAGGCAGCAACGTCACCCATGGAGATATACACCGGTTTACCCGCCGCCCGCGTCACTTCAATTTCGCGGCGTATCATTTCGCTGGCAAAACCACTGCCACCCGGCGAATTCACTCGTAAAACCAGGGCCTTGATCGTCGGATTTTCGCGCGCCTTTTTCACCAATAGCGCGGTACTTTCGCCACCAATCTGACCCTGCGGCGCTTTGCCATCGACAATCCCGCCTTCAGCAACAATCACGGCCACCGCATCAGCCTTCAAATCCTGTGGGTTGAGCAGGTTTTTTTGACCTAGGTAATCGGTCAAGCTCACTTTTCTAAAGTCAACGCGATCTGGATTTTCCGCGTCAATCACCAATGCGCCTTTTTTGATCATCAAATCACGCAGCTGATCCGGCGTTTTCAATTCATCGACCAACTTTTCTTGTACGGCCAGTTTTGCCGCATCGCCACCAACAGCAGCCAAGCGCTGCGGCAATTCTTCAATCATTAGGCGAATATTCGCCGGATCGATCTTGCGCATGGCACCAAAATCAACCAGCTGACGATTCCAGACATCGTTCATCCAGTGACCATCTGCTTCCTTTGAGGCATCCGACGGGCCATCAAGTAAGTACGGCTCTGCAAAGCTTTTGTATTTGCCTACCCGAAATACATTCACGCTGATGCCTAAATTGTCGAGTGCGGTTTTGTAATAGGTGCGCACGCGGCCTAAACCCTCAATCAAGGCGATGCCTTCGGGGTTCATGTAGATTTTGTCGGCAGCGGCAGCAATAAACAGGCCTTTTTGTGAGTAGCCGTTACCGTAGGCAATCACTTCCTTTCCCGAGTTTTTTTTGAACGCAAGCAATGCATCGGTCACTTCGCGCATGCTGGCTTGGCCCGCTGAAAAACCGGCATCAACCCGCAAGAGCACGCGATCAATGTCTAAGTCTTTCGCGGCATATGCAAGCGCCTGTTTGACATCACGTACGCGCAATTCACCTGACTCATCGCCCATGAGCTGCGCTATCGCCAGCTCTTGCGCATCGCCGGAAAACTGTTCGACCAAAACGCCATTGAGATTAATCACCAAAGCCGATTTAGGATCCAGTGATTTGTGCCCGCTGCTAATCGCTTTGATCGCAACTAAAACAATAATGAGCGCGAGCAAGCCAAAAACAACGCGGCGTAGCCCGTTGAAGGCGATCCAAATTCCGCCAAAAAAGAGACGCATAAATCCAGGTTTTGCGGTGTCTGTTGCCATTGCTCGTTCCGTTTAAAATTTTAAAGGGCAAGCGTAGCCGCCAAAACGCGCAGTGCCAAGCGCAATAAGTCATGCCTAAAGCACACAATATCGCCCTAGTTTGCGGCTAAACTCGGGCCAGACTGAATGATGTCTCCCCGAAAACAACCATTAAGTAGCTAAAAAGGGCAACACTGTGGCCGAAAAGATTGCCCGTTTTCAAACCGCCGCGCGTTTTGGCGCGAATCGAAAGCTTGATTTAGAAAGTGTGCTGGCCGCACTCGTCGAAGACAAGCTGATGGCTACCGGCGATGCCGATAAAGTGCGCGGCGATGTACGCATCGCGCGCGGCGGACTTGAGTTACATCCTTTGGTTGTGATTGCGAATTTGAAACTTTACAACCAACAGCAGTCTGGCAAAACCTTGACTTTAGAATCGCTGACGGAATGGTTGGCTGAACAGGCAGATTTGCCGTATCTGAAGATTGACCCGATGAAGATTAAGCTGTCTGAAGTCACTGAGGTGATCGGGCAAGCTTATGCGCAGCGCTACAAACTACTGCCGATTGCGCGCGATGAACTCAGCGTCACTTTTGCCACCAGTGAACCTTTTTTTCGGCTTTGGGAAACGGATTTGCGGCAGATTCTGCGGCGCGACATCAAATTAGTCGTTTCCAGTCCATTAGACGTTAACCGCTTTTTGATGGAGTTTTACGGCGTAACGCGCTCAGTCAAGCGTGCAAAAGACGCCAAAGATCAAAGCACAGAAGCTAAATCCAACCTGTTAAATTTTGAGCAACTCTTAGAACTTGGCAAAACGGGCGTGGGTGCGGACGATCAACACGTCGTGCACATTGTAGACTGGCTGTTGCAGTACGCTTTTGAGCAACGCGCCAGTGATATCCACTTGGAACCACGCCGGGATATGAGCTTAGTGCGTTTCCGTATTGACGGCATGATGCACAAAGTGTTCGAGTTGCCCACCACCGTCATGCTGGCAGTTACCTCGCGCATCAAAATTTTGGGGCGCATGGATCTGGCGGAAAAACGTCGACCACAGGATGGCCGATTAAAAACCCGCAGCCCCACCGGGCGCGAGGTTGAAATGCGCTTATCGACGATGCCCACGGCGTTTGGCGAGAAGGTCGTGATGCGCATTTTCGATCCGGATGTTGCGCTCAAAAGCTTTGGTCAATTGGGTTTTACTGCAGCTGAAGAAAAGTTTTGGAAGGAACTAATCGAGCGGCCGAACGGCATTGTTTTGGTCACTGGGCCCACCGGTTCAGGCAAAACCACGACGCTGTACTCGACGTTGAAATATCTAGCAACGCCGGACATTAATGTCTGCACCGTGGAAGATCCGATTGAAATGATTTCGCCGGATTTGAATCAAATGCAGGTGCAGCAAAATATTGATTTGGGCTTTGCCGAGGGCATTCGCACCCTGATGCGGCAAGATCCAGACATTATTATGGTCGGGGAAATTCGCGATTTGGCTACGGCGCAAATGGCGATCCAAGCGTCGCTGACCGGGCATTTGGTGCTCTCCACGCTGCATACCAACGATGCGCCTGCCGCAGTGCAACGGCTGCTCGATTTGGGCGCGCCGCACTATCTTTTGCAAGCGACGTTGGCTGGCGTGATGGCACAACGGCTAGTTCGAACACTGTGCGTGCATTGCAAAACCTCGACCGAGCACGTTGACGAGGCGAAATGGCGCGCACTGACACATCCATGGACAGTGCCCGTGCCCAAGCGTATAGGCAAAGCGGTTGGCTGTCTGGAATGCCGAAAAACCGGCTATCTGGGCCGAGTTGGCATCTATGAAATGTTCAAGCTCACCCAGGCCAGCCGCCAAGCGATCACAAAAGATACCGACCTGCAAGTGTTCTCGAATGTCGTTGTGAAAGACGGCATGAAACCGCTGAGAATATCCGCTGCGCAGCATGTTGCTCGGGGCACAACAACGATGGAAGAAGTATTGGGCGCACTGCCGCCGATTGATAGCTAATGGCAGGGCCGGAATTTGAGCTTTTGCAAAGCACTAAACATCACTATATTTAGGAATCCTACTTGATTAGACCGCAACATTTCCGCAATGCGCTTTGGCTGTACTTTTACGCCAATGTCATTTTGCAATTCGTCTGGTACGGCTGGTGGGTGCCGGCTCGCCTACCGTTTTTGATCGCAATTTCAATTGCCATTCTGCCGCTCCTGCCCGGGCTATTGCTGCATTGGGGCAAAAATCGATATGCCATTATTTGGGCGGGCGTGGGTACGCTGCTGCATTTTACTTTCGCGGCCATGGAGGTGTTGATGGCGGGCGCAAACCGGCAACCAGCGATCATCAGCAGCTTCCTTTGCTGCGGCTTTTTTCTATGCTGGAATTTCGTAGTCGTTGGCGAAAAGCGCGCACAACGCCTGAGCACAGATGAAGTTACACCTTAGATTTAGGCCAGCTTTTGCAACACCAGTCAAATCTAAGCGCCACTTTGCGGCACGGGCGCTGTCAGCTGGATACGGAAGCAAGAGCCACCCGCCGGCACCGGCACATATTCAATACTGGCTTGATTCGCTTCAAGTAACTCTTTGCTGATATAGAGCCCTAAACCGGTGCCGTCCGCACGGGTCGTAAAAAATGGCTGAAACAATGATGCACGTAACTTTTCTGGGATACCTGGGCCGCGATCTATAATTTCGATAATCGCACCCGGTTGCTCAGGGAGTTGGCGAATCCGAATAATGACTTCCGGTTGGGCATCGGGTTGGCGCCCATACGCTAGCGCATTGCGCACCAAATTCCAGCACGCTTGAGTCAGCTGTGAGGGATCAATCAAGGCCCTTAAGTTTGGCTTTTCTATTTTGACGCGAATAAAATCCTGCCCAACGGGAAGACTTTGTTTGAACTCTCGCAAAAACTCTTCCACCCACTCGCTCAACAGCACATCTTCAGGGCGTGAGCGTTCGCGTCGAGATAGCTGTAAAACATTCTCTACGATGCCGTTCATGCGCTTGCATTGACCATAGATAATCGTAACAAGCTGACGATCCAATTCTGGGATATCGTCGCTTTCTTGCAAAAGCTGGGCGGCATTTCCTATCGCGCCAAGTGGATTGCGGATTTCATGCGCGATACTGGCCGAGAGTCGCCCAAGCGAAGTCAAAGTTAACTCCTCTGCGCGGCGCGAAAGCTGTGTTTCATCCTCTAAAAAAATGAGCACTCGCGTATCTAAATTGGCACCAATCTTGGTCATGCGCGGTATTACGGGCGGTACACCGCTAGTCACGGTCAATGGCGCGGGGTCGTGCCTGCCAGCGATCAGCCATTCCCGCATACGCACCTGCAAAGGCCGCGCAAATCGGCTCAAATTACGCTCGCGTGGGCTGGGCATGCCTAATAAATACCACGCTGATTCGTTGTAGCGCTCAACCTCGCCCATCAAATCCACCACAAGCACACCTGTGCGCATCCGCTGAATGATTAGCTCATTAACTTCTGCCAGACTGAGCAAATCCTGCCCACGCTGTTCGGCCAAGGCTCGACTTTCTTGAGTTCGCACTCCGAGCCAATAAATCAAGCCGGTGATGATAAAAAAGCTCAGTCCGTAACCACCCGTTTGCGCCCAATTGCGCGACTCATCACCAAGCACCCAAACGCTATAGCCCGCCTCACCAACGGCCACCAATGCTGCCATGGCTGCGACAAAAGCGGCTAATCTTGGCGTTAACAGCAATGCAGTAATCGCCACGGTAATCAGCATCAACGCACCCGCACCACTGGCAGGGCCGCCAAAAAAGTGTAGCGCGACGGCGGCAATTCCAAGATCCAGGGCAGCACCGACCAACACCTGGCCGGTAATTTTCTCGTCGCTACGCCGTGCTGAAAGCCAAAGCAGCACAGCACTTATGAAATAGATTGTTACGGCTATTCGAATGGGCACATTGGGGCGCTGGGGCAGCAAGTTGGCGCCGAGCAGTGCTAACAGCAAAAAGACGGTGCCTTGAAATAGTCGAAATAAACTCAGCAAAATCAATTCATTCCAACGCTGCAATTTGCCCTTACTGTCCATGATTTAAGCTCATTCTAAAACTTTGGATTGAATGTTTTGACTCAGCAAAACACGTTAGGTAGTGATTGTTTTGCCACGGCAAAACACTTAACGGGTTGAATGTTTTGCCTGGGCAAAACAACTAGCTAGTTCGCTACCTAAACAATGATAGAGCCAAAATGCGTGCGCCATGTAATTATGTATTATTACATTGCATTGTAAGGCGCATTACTTTTTTTTATTTACCCCCTTGGCGTAGCGAAATAGATTCGTCAGAATAGGG
>JANNYA010000148.1:0-6760 GCA_031409855.1 Rhodanobacteraceae bacterium
CTCCTCACCTATTTTTAGCGGCCGCGTTAAGGCATTGCCCTGCGCATCGAAATACACTTTGCTGACTTCAATACCGTTGACTCTCGTTTTCACCGCCAGGCTTTGATCAAAACCCGCTTCCGTCATGGCGTACCAAACCGCGCCACTGCCAGCTTTGGTGATACTTAAAGACTTCGCTTCTGCGGTGAATGCACCGGCATGCAGCCAACCTTGCGCCGCACCAAAATTCGTCAATGCGCCACTTGCGATTTTTTGCTTGAACACAATCGTGCTCGCGGGCGTGTTTTCTGCCGCCGCTTCCAGCGCCAACATGGTTAAAGCAGACGAAAGTGTATTGTTGGTGCCTTCCACAATCGGCGCGATCAAGCGCTCGTAGGTTTTGGGCGAAATCGCGTTCGCCTGCTGCGGGAATTGCTGATGCAGCAAGTACACATTCAGCGCGTCGGACACCGCCGGATCATAGTAATTCGCATAACTATAGGGCTGCTCCTGCTGCGCGTTGAGCGCCTTGACTGCAGCCTGGGCGCGGCTATCGGCGGGGCCGCTGACTTTCAGCAATTTTAAGCTGGCCGCCAATAACAAGGATGTGATGTCGGTGCGCTGGCTCTCCGGCACGTTTTTATCCAACATTTCCTGGATTCCGGCAATTTCAGCGGTGGTGGTAATGCCCGCGCGGGTGCGCACATAAACCGCTAAGGCGCGGGTGCGCAGGCCAGACAAGTCATTCAATGAGGCATCGTTCACCAGAGTCTTTAGATAGCGCTCGGTGGCGGGCCAAAGTGCTGCAGCGCGTTCCATTCGACGCGCTTTCGCTTCTTGAATCAGCAGGCCAATGTAGGCCGAAACAAAAGCCTCTGAGTTCGGCGATTGATTCCACAGGCCAAAGCCGCCTTCAGAATTTTGCCGACTCGCAAGCTGACTGATGATTTGCTCAAACTCAAGTGCTACCTCGCCCGTGGCCGAAAGCGGCGTCAGTTCTGGATGCGTATTGACCACGAGCCGTGCAAACGCCTGACTCGCCAGTTGTTCGCTACAGGCATACGGGAAATCATCCAGATAGCCGGCCAATCCGCGTGCAAGCACGAGCGGAGTGGCGCCTGCGACCAATTCGCGGCGGCTAAATTCGGGCCAAAGCACTCGCAAATCTTTCAATTCAGCGCTGGCGGCATCAATACGCCCAACCCGCAAGGAACTAACGAACGGCGTCGCTGGGCGTACTGATAGCTCGACGGTGCGCTTCGCGGTCAATGCGCCTGCCGCTGCCACCACGCTGATTGCGGCACTGCCAAACTTCTGCTTCGCGCCACTATTGGCGGTCACGGCAAAGCGCAACACGCGCTCCCCGCCCGGCGCCAACTTGATCGTTTGCACGGCGTTGCTCACGCTCAAGCCCGGCGCCACAGTCATGCGTACTTCAATGGCCTTTTCCACCATTTCAGTTACCTGCATTTCCGGTGTTTTTGGATAGCTGACATTGACGCTAGCGCTGAATTGATCGCCTGGGCTGAGCGTTGTTGGCACGTTGGCCTGCAAAACGAAATCGCCACGCACTTGCGCCTCGCCACGATAGGTTCCGATGCGCGCGGCGCTGACTGCGACCGCAAACACTTTTAACGTGCCGTTGAAGTACTCCGGCGGCGTGTAGCTAAATTGCGCCGTACTATTTACGCGCTGAATTCCAGACCAAAACACCGCTGGCTTGTCGGACTTGCGTTTAAACGGATTCAAGTTTGAGCCCAGCAATTCTTCATCACCACCACCCGGTGCGCTGGATTGCAATAAGCGCGAAAACTCGGGCAGGATCAAATCTAGAATTTGCGCGGTATCGACCTGTAAACGCCGCTTTGGGAAAAATGTGTTGAGCGGATTGCCAAGCTGATAGCGCGCCACCTGCAAAATTCCTTCGTCAACAGCAAACACCACCACATCCGCCTCGCCATCGGTGCTGACATCAAACTTCAACGCCTCGCCGGGTTTGACGCGCTTCGGTGTCGCGACAGTAATCGCCTGCGTGCGCGGGCCGCGATCCAGCGTGAAGGGAATCGCGCCGTAGCTCAGCGGGCTCATAAAAATTTCCGACGAATCTGGGCTGCGCACAAATTGCACGCTCAAATAAGCGCCGCCTTCCAAATCGTCTGGAATGCGTATGCGCTGCACCGAGGATTCGGTATCGGCTTTAAACCAAGTGTGGGCATAGACTTGGTCGCGCTCAATCGTCAACAGCCCAGTACCGGCGTAAGGCGCGCGAATATTCACTTCTAGCACTTCACCCGCACGATATTCCGGCTTAGAAAGCGCCAATTCGAGTTCGGCATTACGTTCCAACGAGCGGCTTAAATTCGCCGCGCCCGCCACGCTGTACTGAATCGCGTTCACCTCAACATCGTCAGCCGTCAACAATTTCAGCTCGAACCTGCCGGGGTTTGCAGTGTTGAGCTTAATCGTGTTGATCGCAGCGCTTAGTTTGAGCGGTTTGTCACTGATGCGATCAATGCGCTCTTGCGAAATATATTTGTAGACGCCCGAGTTTTGTTTGGTCAGCACGGAGACGTATTTTTTCTCCTCGATCACAAGTCGCAAACCGGTTTGCGCCGCTGCGTTGCCCGTGGCATCGACCGCCACCACTTCGATAGTGCGCACCGCATCTTTACTGATGTAGCTCAAGCTATCCGCGCTTTTGATGCCAACTAATGTATCCGCCGTCGACACCAAAGTCTGGGTGTAACTGGTCACGCTGCGGCCCGAGCCGGCTTCAAAGGCTTCACTGGAAACCGTTAAGTAGAAGGTGCCGGAACTATATTTTTCCAAGCCCAGCGCGAACTCGGCTTTGCCGGTAGCGTCGGACGTTTGCTCTTCTAAAGAGTCGCTAAAACTCTCCTGATTGCGGGTGGGGTCAAAAAAGCTAAAGCCAGGAAAGCGCTCAAAACTTGGCACCGTCGGCGAAAATTGCAGGCTCGAGGTCACGCGACGCTCCTGCGCCGGCGTTCCAAATAGCGTGTCGACTTGCACGATGGCACTCAAACCCTCTGGCTTTACCCAGCCCACGCCAGCCAATGCGGAAAAACGGCTGCTGATTTTTATTTGATCCGGCAAAAATTCTTTTACTTCGACGCTGACTTCGCCGAGCGACTCATTTTGTTCGCTGGGTTGGTAGAGCCGCAGCGTGTAGCTGCCGCTGGCATCGGCTTCGCTGGTGGCATATTCGAGTGCAACAAAACCGGTGTCATTGAGAGTAACCGAATTGTTATAAACTTCGGTATCGCTTGGATCGGTAATCACCGCCTGCAATGGCACACCCGCCAACGAATTCTTCCAATCGAAAGCGCGCGCAATAATGCCGAAATTGATGCTGTCGCCTGGGCGATACAGGCCGCGATCAGAAAACGCATGCACGCTCAACTGACCCGGCGAAATCGGCGTGTCATAACCACCAATTTCAAAGCGCGAATAGTCCTGCTCGTGCTCATATTTAATCGGCAGGAATGACATATCGTCCGCACGAGTCACGCGCATCATCACCGGCGCATGCTCACGTTTGTAATCGGAAAAACTCTGCAATTTGGCATGCCCAGCCGCATCAGTAATTGCACTTTGCACACTGACGCCGTTGACACCGATCACGTCGATCGTTACGCCCGCAGCAGGCGTGCCGCTGAGGATCTCCTGCACAAATACTTCTCTGCTTGCATCTAAAGATTTCTTCGCCACCACGCCTAAGTCAGTTAAAACGATTAGCCGCTGCGCCCGGCTTTCGCCATCGCGCAAATCCGCATCTGTTAGCTGGGCAATGGCTATATTTTCTTTACCAGAGCGCGCTACAAGCTCAGTCAGGCGGATGTAAAAAACGCCGTGCTTATCAGCGGTAAAATACGGGCTTAAATCAACGCCTTCATAATGCGTAACGCCCGGTTTCAACGTCGGCAAACGCACAATTCGCTCAAAACGCTCAACCAACGAGTCTTGCTCCATATAGTAAAAGCTTGGGTCTTTAAAACTACCATTGTTGTATTTCACCCAATGCTGCAATTGCTCAGGCAACACACGTGACACTTCCAATTTGTAGGCAATTAAGTTGCGGCTCAAAACGCTGACGCGCTTTTCGCCTTTAAGTGATAGCAAAGCGCCCTCGCCGACGAAACTTAATGCCTTGGGAAACTCCGGCACGCGCAGCACCGTTTGATGCAGCACGCCCAATTTGGTGCCGCCAAAAGCCGTCGTGTTTTTTGCCACTTGCACATAAATTGAGCGCCCAATCGGGGCTTCATAGCGAAAGCTATGGCTCGCCAAAACATCGCGCTCGCCCGGCAAATGCGCAAGTTTTAACTTCTGCGCTTGGCGTAAAATGGCCTCGCTCACATCCGCACTGGACCACGCATAAGCAATATTACTGGCCGGTTTGTCAGGGTGATTACGCGGCAAAACATAGGCCGCAGTCGCATCGCTGATGGCGCGATCGCCGATACTTTCGTTCAACGCGACCAGCAAAATTTGCTCAGGATCACCGTCAATATTTTCCGCGCTGGCAAACTCCAAGGTCTCAACGCTCAGCGAATACAGCGAGGGCAGCAACAAGGTAGTCGCACCGGCAATCGCGGCATGATCGCCATCAAAAGGGCTAAGCAGGGAACTTTGCACGCCTTTTGCAACATTTAGCGTGAGCGTTGAGCCCGCATCCGGCAACTTAAGCGCGTCAGTCGTGACATAGGCGACGAGGTTTTTTTCATCATAGCGAACGCTAAATTGCGTGCTGTGCAAGGGGTCGTCTGCTGCTAGTTTCGCCTCGGGAAATTTTGCGGTATCCGCTGTGGCAGCCAATGACAGCTTGCTTTCCAAGGATTTTGGCTCGACTGGATGTGAGAAATTCAAGGTGTAAATGCCTTGCTTAAGCAAAGCATTCGTTGGGTCTTGGTTGTATTCACTGGCCAAGCTGATCTCAAATTTCGCGGTACTAAACTCAAACTCAGCCTTATCAACAATCACATGCGGCGCATAGGCCAGTTTCGGCGCAATCAGCACGGTAAAATTGGTACCAATCGGCCAATCAACGGCGGGCGTGAACGCTAGTGAGCGGTCACCACGCCACGCCCAAGTACCGGCCAGCGCGGGGCTAAGCGTGACGCCTTTCAGATCGACCGCTTTGCCCGCTTCAGCGTTTGCGTCAATCGGTGCCACTGAGGCGTCAAAATCAATAGTGAAAGACGAGTAATAGATCGTTTCCGCGCGGTAATCGGTAGCGCTTGGTGGTGCCAAGGTGGCGTGCACCAAATTCGGCGGCTCGGGCGGCACGTAATTCGCCCAAAAATATAGTCCCCAGCCTAAACCAGCGAGTAAAGCCGTGGCGAAGAAGGCGCGAATTGGCCGCTCGCGCGCGTTTCTGCTGAGCGCGCTGAGCCAATGCGGTGCGGTGTAATTGGCGTGCCCAAATAGGCCTGAAAAAACAGCGGGAATTGCGCTTAAAAACCAGCGAATTAGCCAAATTACCCCGAAAAACGCGCCTGAAAGCCACCGCATAGAGCCAACCTTTAGTCTGATTTTGTTAAAATTTCGTTTTGATCGCCGCGAAGTCTGCGCGTTTGTGGGCACAAAATTTCTGGCGATTTAGGGCGCTAGCGGGCAAATTGCGGGCTATTCAAAAAACAAATTCGCCGCCGTAGTCGGTATGCAAGACAAATACATTTCGCTGACCAAATTCATTGACCAAATTCATTGACCTATTTCGCCTATTCAATTCGCCCACAATATCGCGGTGAATGCGCGACTTTAGCAAGTATCATCGCCCACATTATCGCGGTGAATACGCGCCTTAAGTAAGTATCAATGCAAAATTTTGGAGCGCGCGTTTGAATACAACAATGGCTTTAATACTTGCGCCAAGACGAACCCAGCAATAAAACCAATCACGTGCGCCAGCCATGCCACCGCCGAGATCGAGGTACCAGTCACGGTGTAAAGCACTTGCAATAGAAACCAAAGCCCAATCAAAGTGGAAGCAGGCACGCGCACAAACTGAAAATACAGGCCGAGCGGCAGAACGATGCCCAAGGAAGCACGCGGGAATAAGAATAGATACGCGCCAATGAGCCCGCTTACCGCCCCACTCGCGCCAACGATAGGCCCGGTTTTGTTGGTCAACAAAAAAGCTGAGGCGATATTCGCAATCACACCACAAAGCAAGAACAGCAATAAGACTAAGCGCGAGCGAAAAACACGCTCGACCGCAAAACCAAACAGCATCAAAAACAGCAGATTTCCGAATAAATGTGCGCTGTCGACATGGATGAATAGCGCGCTAATGAGTTTCGCGAGGCCAGCGCCCGGTTCCTGCCATTGCAAGTACAGCTCAGCAGGTACAACACCCCACGCCTGCATAAACTTAGCGCGCGCAGGTGTGGTTAATAAAAACTCCCACACCGCTACACCAACCATTAACGCCAAAATACACGGCGTCGCCCAGCGCAATTTTAGCTTTGGATGTTCGTCAACTCGGACGAACATGATTTAAAGGGATTGACGCGGATAGAAGAAACGTGTGCCCTGAAATTCGCACTCGATGCCATCCGCCCGAATTTTTGCGACTGTCACTTTGCTTTCGATTTGCTCGCCTTCGGCGTAACGTTTCCCACCAATAATGACAAAACGATATTGCTGCTGCGCGTTGAAAACATACATTGATACCGCCATTTTTGGCAAATCGTGGCGAAGCTGATATTCCAGCTCATAAATGCTGGGCAGTGCGGGTAGCGATCCCGCTTCAGCTACA